>JAGWWP010000089.1 GCA_018970325.1 Cyanobacteria bacterium REEB446
TAATTGAAAAGACTCGTTACTAAACATATCTTTATCTATTTTAATACCAAAACATACTCCTGCAAAGACTCTTAATGTAAATATCTATCGGTATTTATTCGTTGGGATTGGCAACAGTCTCTTTAAGGAAAAATACTGTGCGAGAGTCCTTTAAACAAGGAGAAAACAAGGATAGACCTGGGGGTAATCATCATACTACTTTTAGGTTAAATGGTTTTTTTGTTAAGGCTGTACATGATGAAGCCCCCTATAACGTAAATAATGTAACAGATCACAAAATACAAAACATGTTACATAAGCTAAAGCAAGAAAAGCGATTGGTGACAGATTTACATTTCCCGAGAACACACGCTATGGTTAAGAACTTATCACCAGATAAGATTAAGTCTTTAAGGCAAAAGTTATTATTGCTTTCATCTGAGTTGAAATTATTGATAGGTGAAAATTTATCAAATCAAGAAAAAATAATTCTACAGAAGAATTACGATCAAGATAAGCTGTCTGCGCGATTAGTTATTAATCATTATAAAAGTAAGGGATATTCAGTGAAGGATGAGGGAGAAACATTTGATCTTGTCTATAAAAAATTAGAGAAATTAAAGGAAAATATAAGCGTTCAAGAAGTCATTTCAAAGGCATTAAATCCAGAAAATAAAAATAATGAATACATAGGTTTCTTTATGGATGACGTAAATCCAGAATCTTCTAAGCAGAGCTTAAGCAGTTCTGACAGAAAAAAAATATGCACGAGCCTAGATGAATTGAACAGTTGGCTAAAAGAAAACCTAGGATTATATCACTGGGACTGTAAAGATGCGAGGAATACGGTTGTTAATAATGGAAAAGTTCATTTAATTGATCCCGCTTTTACTGTTGAGGATAAAGAGTATAGAAGTAATTTTAGAAGAATACTTAAATATGGGTTTAATTAATCAGCCTGAGAGTTTTAAATAAAAATGGTGGAGGCGGAGGGGAACTGCCCCCCTCGTCCGAAAATCCGTCCTGATGAAGATACTACAAGTTTAGTCTATGAATCTAGGTTTATGCCGTTCCTGTGATCACAGACAATCAACGGGTTCTTGAACTTAATCTTTATCTTCCTGCCAAATTCAATAAAATTCAGAAAGATGCACTTACCAAGTCTTGTGCCCCACTCAGATAACTCGGTAAGCCAATACCTGAGTAGGGAAGTTAACCACAGTTTGTCGGGTTATTACGCAGCTAAAATAGCTACGTCGTTGCTAGTAGCAACAGTTTGTACTTCGAATTCGTTAGCACTTATTTTTTGCATTGGTTTTGACAAGGTCCTCTGCATCCTTGACCTGCACTTCAAAATTCTGTTTCTCCGTCAAAGCTAATACGCCCCCATAATGGTCTTGTGCGAGGCACAAGAAAAATGAGAATATTTTAGTGATTTCACGAAAATGCTAGTTTTCAGTTTACTGGATTAGTAATTCTATCATTCCACATTTCGGCGCGTCAGAATTATGAAGGGCGTGTAGCGAAACTCCAATTTCTGCGTTTTCGTCGTCCTCATGATCCTCATGTAAGCTTGATAAATCAAGCTTGTATTTCCGCTTGCTCGCATATGAGACTTGTCTCGCATGCTCGGCATCGCTGGAAATTACTCCTAGTACACTGCGGTCATTCGTCCTCCTCAGCCTTGAACTTGTTCGTTTGGCTACACGCCCATGAAATAGCACCATCCTGCCCGTTAGTTTTATTGGTTCTTCTCCCGTTTGAGTGGAATTAGTATTTCACAAGGGTTTTAACTTAAAGGTGAGAATTTTAAGTTTGAGGTATTCTTCATCTCGAATACCATAAGCTCTTCGCTGAAAGACTCGAATTTTGTTATTGAGTCCTTC
>JAGWWP010000090.1 GCA_018970325.1 Cyanobacteria bacterium REEB446
TAACTAAGCCGCCTTTCGCTTTTATTTCCTCACATGCTTTATAGACATCGTCCACTTCTAAAGCTATATGACCAAAAGCATCTCCCAGATCATATTCTGAACGTCCCCAGTTATAAGTAAGCTCTATAACAGTATTTTCAGCTTCATCAGCGTAACCTAAAAAACAAAGAGTAAATTTACCATCAGGGTATTCTCTTTCACGTAGAACTCTCATTCCAAGTATATCTGTATAAAATTTCTTAGAAATCTCTAAGTCTTTTACTCTAAGCATAGTGTGAAGTATACGCATATTAATCCAAGAAATCCGCTTGCTTACTTAAAATCATATTATAAAGTGGCTGAAAATTAGCGAACATAGTTACTTCATTTGCAATATAAGTCCTAGCCTTAACTGCAACATCATGAGGAATAATTTTAGGCTTGCCCACTGCTTCAGCTAGAATCTGTGATTTACAGCACTTATCCATAAGTATAAACAGCCAAGCTGCTGACTCCACCGACTTTCCAGCACTTAACAGTCCATGATTTTGTAATATCACAGTAGCTTTATCAGCTAATAAACCTGCAATATCATCTCCCTCATTACAGTCTGCGACCACACCTTTGTAAACATCATAGATAACTTGATTCTCATAAAAAGTACAAGCATCTTGGGTAATAGGATCTAGAAAACGCCCTAAAGTAGACCATGTTCTACCATAAACAGAATGAGCATGAGCTACAGCATTAATCTCTGGCTTATGGAGGTGTATTCTAGAGTGAATCGCGAAGGCTGCCTTATTAATAGCCCTCTTTCCTTCTTTAATCTCTCCATCATGATTAACTAAAACCAAGTCAGAGACTTTAATTAACGAAAAATGCACCGACATCGGGTTTACCCAAAAACAGTCAGTAAGTATCGGATCTCTTACACTGATATGACCAGCGACACCTTCATCAAAACCATAATGCCCAAAAAGCCTAAAAGCTGCTGCTAAACGCTGTTTATTATTTTATTTACTATAAGAGGTTCTTAGTTCTTTCATTAGAAGTGAACTCCATGGACACCAAATGTTGCCAGGTAGAAAGGCTCCACCAACTTCGTCCAAATGTTCTTCTGTATAAGAAATCGACGCATCACAAACTTCTATCGCATTCTCGAAGAACGAAATACTGTATGGGGCCAAATAAAAACTCCAATCTCGGTTGTAAGCCGCCTTTTTAGAAATTATCCTACCCATGACATGTACAGTCGCCTGCTCTTTGCCAGCAAGTATCGCTCTTGCAGTTTGAATTTTATCAGGATCATCAAGTTTAATAATAAAGGCATCCAATTGACCTTTCCGCTTGGTACTCTTTCCGTCCGTAAAAGAAAAATATACAGGCTTCGTGGGGATACCTACATCTCCAGCGAAAACCTCATGTGGAAATACACTTAGTAAAGCTAAAAATACAAAACAAGACAATAAGAATCTAAACATCACTTTATTTTAACATTTTTCAGCAGATTGTCAAGTGCTAAAATCTGCACCCTCTCAAAATCTCACCCCAACTTCAACAGAATCTCATTTGCTTCTCTATTTAATAATCCTCTTAATGCTTCTATTAAATTTTAGCCCCTATCAGCTCAATAGAATAACCATTAGGATCTTTAACGAAGGCTATAACGGTAGTGCCATGTTTCATCGGACCAGCTTCTCTAGTAACTAAGCCGCCTTTCGCTTTTATTTCCTCACATGCTTTATAGACATCGTCCACTTCTAAAGCTATATGACCAAAAGCATCTCCCAGATCATATTCTGAACGTCCCCAGTTATAAGTAAGCTCTATAACAGTATTTTCAGCTT
>JAGWWP010000091.1 GCA_018970325.1 Cyanobacteria bacterium REEB446
AAAACATTCGACTATTCCTATATCCTCTATCTCTTTTACCATTCCTCTATTGAGACATGACTTTACAGATTTGGCCAGACTTACGTCTGTATGGATTCTTGAAATATTTTAGAATGAGACAGCCCTGTCCACTAAGCCGCCTACACTTTCAGATTCCGAATATACGGTTCTTCGCCACATGTACAAAATAGCTAGCCAAGAAGTCTATGAAATTGCAGCAGAGCAAAATTTAGTACTTCTTTTAATTGATTTTTTTACTCCCTTAAAATATGAATTCCAAAATGAAAGCTTTCGTCTAGAAAGTTACTCCGACCCAGAAGAAGATTCTTCTGATCCTCGCTTAGCTATTACTATTCTGACTAAGTCTGATGATATTGAAGGGGATATAAATAAACATCACAAATTATCTAAAAAACTTACTGAATTACGAAGATCGATATCCCCAGATAGTAATACTATGTTTTTATTTCTTGAATATTTGGAGTAGTGGTGAGTTTTGATTGGTGGGATTATATAAGAATCGCTGAAGAGATTTTTACTAATGCATCTGATAATGTATATTTGGAAAAAGATAAAGAGGCTTGGCTCAGAGCAGCTATAAGCCGTGGCTATTATGGTGTTCATATGCTTTTAAGAAAGAAAATGCTGGTAGATGGTTTTATTAGCCAGCAGGAACTGGATAGAGATAAAGGTAGCGTTCATAGTTTTATTCTGAGTAGAGTAGAATCTCCAATGAAGGAAACGCTTGAAATGCTTCTACGTTACAGAAAACAAGCTGATTATGAAGATCAGTTCCCTGCTATCATCAAAGCTAGTAACAGTGTTCAAAGATGCCTTGAGGACTTTAAAATTAATTTCCCTAACACAATATTTGTAACATTTTAGTTATACACTTTGTTGAAAATCACAACAACACATACTCAACAGTAGTCACCACGCGAACATTCTTCACTTCTTGAGTATAATAATGCACTGGCTCTATAGTAAAAAGCCCTTGCTCAGCATGTTTTATCCCTGTAATAAAACTACGTGAATTCCAAGCAAATTTATCAGCTGCTTTCCTCGCCTCAGTCGTCGCCTCTTCTATCATCTGTGGCTTAATTATATTAAGCTTAGTATAGATATACTCCACATCATTAGAAGAAAGGCTTACGCCCTGCCCGACTAACTCACCTATGCCTTTAACTGCTTTTTTTACATTATCTATTTTCTTAGACTTAATCAGCATGCCAAACTCAGCTATGTATCGCTGCGACCCTGGATTCTGATATTCATTATAAAGCTGTGCCTGCCTGTCATCTATCTTAGGCTGCCTAATATTAATCTCTTCTTCAGTAAATCCCTGCTTTAAAAAGAACTCCTTCATTCTTTTCTGAGAATCATCTATCTGCTTATACATTTCAGGCAGAGTATTCGCTGTAGCAGAGGCTTTCACTGGCTACAGAGCTAAATCGGCGATTACTTCTCTTTCAGGGAGCCCTCTTGCTGAGACAGTTTTAACCCCCAGCCTTAACTTAGCTATAGCACCTGCGAAAATCCCTGCGGCGAGGATAATAGTTAAACAGAGCCAAGCATGCTGGCTTAATTGAATTTCTGGTAATTTAAACTTTTTATTTTCCATTAACTATAAGTATGGCAGGGGCTGAAAGAAAAAATCAGCTTTAATAAAACGGCTCTTCTCCAATTTGAGTGGATAGCGTAAATACGACATGATAAGATTTTTAAATGAATGAGATTTTGTGGGCTTTCAATTTCAATGGTTTATTCAAGTCTGCTTGCGTAGCGGAGGTTGATGAAGAAAGTAAGACAGCCTTT
>JAGWWP010000055.1 GCA_018970325.1 Cyanobacteria bacterium REEB446
TACTGCTTCTGAGTTGCTATTAGGAAATTTGTAAATAATTCAATCTGCACTTTCTTCGGACGCATATCCTATTTTTTACTACATTTATTCTAAAATGGCCAGCTTACATCTGTAAGGCTACAGGAGTTTCGCGTAACTCCTGTAGGATATAAAATGTCTAAAATTATAGGTGAAGTCAGCCCAGAGACACCATTCCATAAGTATTTAATTGATCTTCTTTGTAAACAGTTTTCTCGAAACTAGAATCGTTGGCTAGCAGTTCTAGCTTGGCTTGAAATTTTAATATATAAACTCCGCTAAATCTAAATTCTTTTTATTTATAATAGCCTCACCAGCAGCAGTATAAGACCAAATCACCCCAGGGTATACCAACATCGGTGCATAAAAAGTATGCACTTCTGAAAATACCTTAGCGAGATTCTTCTGAGCCTTTTCTAATTCATCTTTCTGAAAGAAAGGTGAACCAGACTGAGCGCAGAATATCCCATGAGCTTTCATCGTACGTTTTACTTTTTTATAAAAATCTTCTTCTATAAGCCCAGCAGCGAAGCCCACTGGGTCAGTGGAATCGCAGAGTATTAAATCAAAGTGCCCCTCTGGACTGGTTTCTATAAACTTAAGAGCATCTTCACATCTTAAATCTAGTTTAGGGTGATTGAAAGCCGAAGCTACTTTAGGAAAGAATTTACGAGAAGCGTTTATGACCTCTTCATCTATCTCGACCATAGTTACCTTATTAATGTGCTTTTCATATTTTTTAAAAAGGTCTCTAACTATGCCGCCATCGCCGCCGCCGACTACTAAAATATTTAAATTATGGACGTGTAGCGGAACTCCATTTTCTGCGTTTTCACAAGTAGTGCCGTTATCCAAGACATTCTGCATACCATAACTAGTAAGAGCATGATGATACATACGTTCATCTAAGTCGCTTAGCATCAGGGCTCCATCTAGTGCCATAACAGTGCCAAGGTGCGGGTTTTTAAAAATTAAAATCTCTTGATATTCACTCTGTTTTTTTAGTAAAACTTCAGAGACCTTAAGAGTTAATCCCTGATTATCTTTAAATATTTCTGAGAACCAGATCTCATTAGGCATAATCTCTATTTTAATATTTTACAGATCGCCGCGGCACTCTTTTAGAAATTATATATTTATTAAATTAATCAATACAACCATTCCCAAATGTAGAAGCCCCCGCAGAGAAAGCCTTTCTCAGTAAATCTAAATATTTTAGCGGAATGCTATTAATACTCAGTGGGTTTAATTCGTTCTCTTTACAGTGACGAAGAATTTTACTGATACTGTAAGCCAGTCCTAATCTAGGAATTACAGCATCATCTCTGCGAGCTAATAGTAAATCCCGCTCTTCAGGATTATTCTGTAAAAGCTCTTTAAGGGAGATATTCTCTGGATCACTTACCTTATAGCCTTTAACTTTAGCGATAAAGCTTTTAGTCGCTCGGTTACCGATAATTAGTTTCTGTAATAATTTATCTTCTTCTACTCTGTAATGAGGATTAGTAGCTGACTCTATAATTTTTCTAGCCTCAGAATAAGCTGCCATATCTGCTGTAAATATGCCTCGCTCTAATGAGTCGATAATATGTTTCAGTAGGCGAGTTTCTTGTTTAGATTCAGACTGATGATAGTGGTAGTTTAGTTCTTGTATAAACTCTGCGTCATTATCTAATCCCTGATAGCCATAGAAAGAAACGTGGTTACCACCGAGTAAATTAAACATGGCAGAATAAGGGATAGCTCTTATGTCTGCGAGCAGACCTAATATTTCACTTACAGAAAGCTTTTTACTTAAAATATCTAAATCATTATTATATTCAGGGTCACTCAGTATCCCTTTAACCTTAGCTCCAGAGCGGCTAGTAGGTCTGCTCGCTATATTAAAAAGATCTAAATAAATTAACGGCGATTTTATAACATGCGCGAAATATTCTCTGAGAGTGCTTTCATTAGTGCAGATATTATCATCATTTAAATCTAAGCCGAAAACTTCTTCCCTGAGCTGCGTTCTAACTCTTTCTATTAGGGAGTTTAAAAATTTTACGAATTTAGGGTCGAGTAGCAGTTCTTGCGGTTCTCCAAGTTTATCTTGGGTGAGTTTTCTGCCCGAAATTTCCGAAGTGGCGAAAATAAATTCCTGTATCATTTCATGGCTTTTAAAAAAAGAAATAAGCTGCTGAGCGCCCCCGCCCTGTAAGGTTCTTTCATAGTGAGCATTTGAGCCTATAGGCTGAGTGCAAGTGGCTGTGCGTCTAAATTCAAGACCGCCACCACGCTCTATTGGCTCACCCCAGCCGTCGAAATTGATTAATTTAACTTGTTTGATTTGGTGTGATTCGTAAATCCTTAGCCATAAAGCCTTTTCTTCTGAGCTAAAATTATTCTGAAAAAGATCAGAAAATGTATCTATTGCAAGCTTTATGGCTAGAGCTTCCTCTAGTTCGGGTTTGTTTTTTAATAAATCTTGCCAAGCTTTAAGCGAGTTTCCACTTTTTTGTGTATTTAGGCTTTCCTCTGCTTCGTTGAAGATATACTCATCTAAGAAGGCATTGAAAATTTCTGTAACGATAGTATCAAGCTGCTTTGAGCGGAACATTTCCCACTGTGAAGCGGTGAAACCATTTTGTTTACCACTGTCTGAAGGACCGCGCATTTTAATGAATTCTCCACGATGTTTAAGTAGATATAAACGCCAAGCTTTATTGGAAAGAGCTTCTATTGTGCATTTGTATGAATTTCTAAGATCGGAAATTTGTTCAGTTAAAGGCACTATTTCGAGTGAAGCCAACATGTCTTCAGGTATCATCGAAGAGCCTTTACTAGAGCTGCTGAGAATATATTTAGATAGTATTAAAGTATTTAACATGTCCTCAAAGCAGGTATTCATACTGATAATCTGTCTTTTAATACCGCCAGCACGAGCAAGGGAGAGCAGTTCTAAGGTCTGAATTGCTTTTTGGTTTAGCTTGCCATCGGAGTCAGTTAATTTTTCTTTTAAATCTATTATTTTTTTCTGAGTCTCTTCTTTATTGAGTTCTGCCTTTAATAAAAAATCTGTTTTCTCTGAAATATCGCCGTAGACTTTAAAGCCAGATAAATGCTCTGTAAGGAAATTAATTACTTCGTTACCCTGTCTTGTATGACCATGCGAGCCGAATTTACCAAAAATCTCTATTTTCTTGATAATAATTTCTATTTCTTTACTGTTCACGCCTTCTTTGTTAGCGATTATGGCTTTTAATGGCGCAAGCAAAGTCTCTTCACTACAGTATTTGTCAAAATCAAAGTCGAAATTATAGTCACTAGTGTAGGCGATTCTCTGTCTTTGTGTTTCTAAAGAGTCTATCGCTTTAGCTAGGGGATGTAAGATCCTATGGTCTATCACTAATCTGTAAGCTTGTTTGTTCGATTTATATACAGGATTTTCTGTGATGATATTATCGTAAAGTCTTTTAAAGTCACTGTTTATAAAGAAAGTTTTACTAGGCAGTTCCTTGTCGAAGGTGAAGTCATCGCTTAAAGTCTGCCAAAGCCTCTGTATATCAGCAAAGTATTTTTTATAGAAGTGTAGATTTTCATTAATAAGAGTTTTAAAATGTTCTTCTTTATTTACAGTTGGGTTTCCATCTATGTCACGTGCTACCCAGCTATGTAATTTAAAAAAATCTGGATGAATATAGAACTTCTCACCTAAAGCTTTACTAAGCTCATTGCCGAGTACGACTAGAGTCTCTGGGATGATTTCATAAATTTGGCTGACACTTTTTAGGAAATTCTGTGATTCATCAGAGGGTTTAAGCTTATTTTCGTTATAAGGCTTAACTCTAATCATGTGACTGATTGATATCGCGAGATCTTCTTTAATTAATTCAAGTTTCTCGTCGATCTTTTCTTGGCTAGATTCATCTCTAATAGTGTCAGCTACAGAGTTTACATTCTCTATCATATTTGAGATATGGTGCATGTAATCTGGCTGTATACCAGCTGTAGGATGTGCTGTCAGAACGAGGTTCGCCGATAAATCCTTAGAGAATATCTTTAAAATCTCCTCCTTGCTGAACTTATTTTCAAGAAAGAAGTTAATTAGTTTTTTTGCGAAAAGTATTTCAGAGTTTTTATTTTTGCTTACATCTGCACTTGCTGTGCTGGATTGGTTTAGTAAAAGATAAGCTTCTAAAATCCAAGCGAATATCTTCGTTTCATATTCTGGTTTTTCAGAAATTTTATTAAAGATAGTAAGTACTTTACTTAAATCTCTATCTTCGCTTTTTAATATATTCCTGAATGCACTTATATAGTCAATAAATTCATAAGCTAGCTGTTTACGTAAATTACTATCAGTGCTGATATTGCTATCGAAGTTAATCCTGTTCCAGATCTGTTTGCCGACGAGGTTTCCGATAATTCGGTATAAGGATCTGATCGCAGGTTGAATTGCCATTGTTTTAGTATAACCTGCAATTCAGATAGAAGAACGCCCTCAAGGGACTGTTCGCAATCTTCAATTTCTGCGTTTCCGTCGAATTTGTACGTTTGCGAGCAGTCCCGTTATGGGTTATGCTTTTAGCGTCTGAGATTCATAGTTTGTAAACTAGGTAAGAATTTTTCTTTATTCTTTTTAGCTTTTCTTTTTCCTTGAAACTCGTCCCCTTTAGGGTAACTATATGAACCTAAGCTCAAAGTTTTTGTACTTATTGGAGTGAAATTTGCATCATAGGTTGTAATATCGGAGCTCATATTAACAGTAACTTCGGAATTTGTCTCAGTACGATCTTCTTTGTAATCATAGATAGCTAATCCATAAGAATTAACGATGCCATAACTAAATTCAGGATTTAAAGTTAATTCTTTACCAGTTGCAGTTAAGCTTGGAAATTCATACTGTACTAGAACTCTGCCAGAGTCACGTGTCTCTAAGCTATAGGCTTTATTTTCATCAATTTCGATGCCATTATTCCATGAACCTAAATAAGTTTGAGCATTAGCCATAGGGCAGAGTAGGAAAGCAAAAAGACCAGTTAGTAATATTTTTTTCATGTAAGTTTCTCCTTTATCACACTAGTAAATTCTTCCTCAAATTAAAGCCAAAAAAGAACCACCATTAGAACTATATTTAAATATAATCATACCCTTTTCTCTTGAGATTCATGCAGTAGTCTAAAAAAATTATAAGGGGAGAGACCTAACTTGTTTTGAAATAGCTAGATAGGGAGATGATGAAGGGGAGATATTAAGCATGAGGGATTCAGCTATTTTCATCAAGTTAGGTCTCTGTTATATCGGGGAGATATTGTGTCTATACAAGGCGAGTCCGAGAAATTTTTTATAGACTTTTAAAAATAATTACGCTAAAGGTTGTGAATTTACATTCGCAAAGCCATGCTCATCTAATTCTGATCTGGCAATAACCTTATCCTCGGCTATATCTACAAAAAGCTGACCATTGAGGTGATCTATTTCATGCTGAATGCATCTACAGAAAAGGTCTTCTGCTGCCGTCATTTCATGCTCTACGCCTTTTAGATCTTGAAATTTAAACTTAATTTTTTTTGCTCTAGTGACATTAAAGAAGACTTCTGGAAAACTCAAACAGCCTTCAAAACTCTCCATCTCACCTTCCATGTGGGTGATTTCTGGATTAATCATCACGAGAGGATTTTTAGCTTTAGCGGGTTTTTCATTTTCATATCTATCAGAACTGTACTCCGTATCTACTACGATAATTCTTTGATTAACACCTATTTGAGGCGCTGCTAATCCCACACCACTTGCTGCATACATAGTCTGAATCATATCTTCAGCTAGCTTCGCTATGCGCTTATCAAATTTTTTAACAGGGGTGGATTTTCTTCTTAAAACCTCTGAGCCATATTTGAAAATTTTTTTCTTTGTCATAGTTAATTAAAATTCTGATGTATAGATATCTAAAAGCTAGACCCGAATTAAGCTCCTGCCTAATTTAATGCCACGTTTAGAATTTTTTAAAAAGTCGATTAGGTATTGAATTTCATCGAGAGGATTTAGTTCTGCTTCAAGCTTTTCAATAATTTGTGGTAGAGATACGCCGCTTTTATAGATTAATTTAAATGCTTTAAAAATTTCATTAATAGCTTCGGTACTAAAGTTATGCTTTTTTAAGCCATGCCTGTTAACCGCAGCAGCGATAGCTGGTGTTAAGCCATACATAAAATAAGGTGGTAGATCTTTACTGCTAGCTGACATCCCAGAGATCATAGAATATTTACCCACTCTACATCCTTGATGTATAGCAGCTAGACCACCTATGGTTACGAAATCTTCCACTATTGAATGACCTGCGATTTGTACTGAGTTCGCGATGGTTACGTAATTACCTACAGCAGCATTATGAGCGATATGACTGTAAGTCATAATGTAATTATTATTACCAATGACAGTCTTAGCTCCCTCACCTACAGCTTTATTGATGGTTACGAATTCACGAAAAGTATTATTATCGCCGATTTCAATAAAACTAGCTTCACCTTTAAAACTGTAGTCCTGTGGAGGCTCACCTATAACAGCATAGGGAAATATTTTACAGTTAGAACCAATTTTAACTCCATCCCGTATAATGACGCCTTCACCTATCTCCGTACTCTCACCAATCTCTACGGATTTGCCTATCATGGCAGATTTGGCAACGATAATAGTACTGGCTGTCATTGATTAAATCTTTTCCTCGTTAATATTTTATTTTAAGGTAAGTGATTGAATTTTTTCAGCTAATTGTCCAGAGCTTATATAGCCGACTCTATTCTCTATAGATTTTTTATCTTGGCTTACGAAATAAGTAATCGGGATTAATCCGATTTTAAGCTCTTTAATTAAAGCAGAGTATTCTTTTTGATCTACGTTAACCTCATAAAAATCTACATTTGCATCTTTTAATGACGCTTTTGCGGCAGCGTACTGTGGTTGATAATCTCTACAAGTGCCACACCAATCAGCGTAAAATTTAATCACAGCGACTCTTTTTGAACCTTTAGAATCTAGAAATTTCTCTAGTTCAGTCTTAGAATGCTTTTCTTCACTGAGAGCCGTAACAGTATTAGTTCCAGAACTTTTACTTTCTAGAGAAGAGCATCCATTCAAGCTAAAAATGAAGAAAGAGAAATTTAAAAGAAAAAAACAAGATAAAAACTTTTTCATAGTAATTTTTAATTATAATAGACTTCACCACTATGCTACGCAGCAGTATTTTTATTTTAGTTTTGTTAATCACTCCATCGCTATTTCTTGGAGCCTCCGCTGAAGAAATCGTTGAACTTGTTAATAAAAAATCTTGTGCTTTAAGTAGATCACTGAGTCTTTCTGAAGTAAAGGATCATGCAGGCATTATCTTTTTAGGTAAGTTTGTTAATTCGGAGATGGTCGAAAACAGCGGTTCTTTGAAGCGAATCGCTCTTAAGTTTACAGTTAAAGAACCGATTAAGGGGCTTAATTCTTCCGTGACTGAGCTAACTCTTTATCAGTGGGCTAATTTAGAGAATCATTTTCTTGAACTTGATAAGAATAAAGATTATACTTTTTGTTTTTACGCTCCTAGTCCTAATTCTGGGCTTTCTTCCTTGGTGGGTGGAAAGCAGGGAATACTTCCGTAAAATGTAAAACTTGGAGTTTGGTAACAGTGCCCTGAAATCAGCTACAATAATAAACATTATGGCAACAGAAGTTAATGATGTTAATTTTGATACAGAGGTAATTAATTCAGATTTACCAGTATTAGTAGATTTTTGGGCTCCTTGGTGTGGTCCTTGTAGAGCTTTAGCTCCAGTTATAGATCAGCTAGCAGAGGAATACTCTGGTAAAGCTAAGATCGTAAAGCTTAATACTGATGATAATCCTAATATTGCTGTTCAGTTTAGAATTAACAGTATTCCGACTATGATTCTTTTTAAAGATAAAAAACCAGTAGATATGCTTGTAGGAGCATTATCTAAGGAAAAAATCCAAGAAGCTATTGATAAGTTAATTTAAGAATTTAGCTTAGTTAATATTTTTTCTGAATTTGATTTTACTTCATCTACTTTTTTTAGTAGTTTATATTTGGAATCATATATTCTGTTAACTAGTTTACGTTTTTCATAGTGAAAATTATCGAGAAGATCATCTTTCTTTCTGTCTAATTGATATTTTTGTGTACTAATAAACTTTCTAAACTCCTGTTTAAGAAAATATTTCAGCATATTCTGGTTTTCTTTGATGCTGTAGAATTTCCAGTATTGTTCTATTACGAATATATAATAATCTAATTTACTTTTCATGTTAGTGAAACTTGATCTATTTTGTTGCATGAAAGAAACAATGGAAGAGTTTATGAAAGTCAGTCTAGGACTGATAAGGCGAATGATACTATCAAGGAAGCTAGGAGGGCTTGTTTGCATATGAACGTTAAGTAATTATCTTAACAGGCTTAAGATAAAAAGCAAGTTCGCTTTTATTAGTTTTTGTTTATTTTTTAATGAGATTTAAATACAAAAGCTCTAAAAATCTGTTTGAGAATTGCTTCCAATATGAAAAGCACAGTTGGGGAACTAAGTCTCTAACTGTGCTTTTGCAATCTGTTCACTATTTTTATTATGCAGTTACAAGAGCTCTATCATTATTAGTAGTAGGGAGTTCTGCTCTTAAACCATTGTTAATACGATTAGTGGTATCTCTTAGTGTTTTGGCTATGCCACTTACATAATCAGTTTTCAGGTTTTTTTCTTCGATCTGCTGTATGAAATTTTGAGTTGCTAGTAATTTAGAAATTATATTCATACTGTTAGCATCATCAAGATTGAATTTGGAGCCTGGTTTTTGATATTTTAATTTCCAAGCACTTTCTAGTTTATTTAATTCATCTTCAAGCACTTTTTTCTGTTTGCCATCTAAAGCTGTACTAGTTCTAACCGTGTTCTTTACGTCATCCGATAATTCGGTTAGTTTTACATCATTTGTAATTTCTGTAACGCGGTTCCTTATTGATTTAGCACTTAAATTATTAGGATCTAAGCCAAGTTGATTTGCAAATTCTTTGATATCGCCTTGGACTTTTTGAATCTGAAGATCTTGAGAAGCATCTTTTTGTTCTTGATTCGACTGATTATTTATTATATTTTGAGTATTTGTATTGATTTGTCGATTTTGATATCTGTCATAACCTCTGGGATTTTTAGTGTCTCCTTCAAATTTTTTTTGCTGCCAATCCTGAAAATCTCTGACTCTATCATTAAACCAGCCACCTAAATTAAAATCTAAACCCATATTATTCCGTCCTTTTTCAGTCTTGCATTCTTACTTTAGTCGCAGCTAAACTTGATTTAGTCTTGGCTATCGCTTGAATTAATCTTTGCTTAACTTTATAAGGGAATAATGTTAGTTTTTTGATATCTTATCTTGAAAATAGTATTTACTTAATAAAAAATTATACACTATTAAATATGGAAATACTTAAAAAAGTGGCGATAATCGGCTCAGGTATCTGTGGGGCTTATCTTGCGAATGCACTCGCTGCTAAATATGAGGTTTACGTATTTGAGAAAGCTCGTGGGCTTGGCGGTAGGTCAGCATCGAAAAGACAAGCTGAGACTAGTTTTGATTATGGGGTATCTTACTTTAGTATTCAAGATCTAGATTTAAAAAGCTTTTTAAGCGGTGCTTTATTTCATGAGAATATTGAATTGTTAGATAGAAAAATTATTAAATTGGACCGTAACGATAAGGAAAATTCAGAAAATCAAATCGTGGAAAGTTTTCCTGAACGGACTGCTCGCGAAAATACAGAAGGTGGCGTTTGGGAACAGTCCACTGAAGCACTTTTCGTGTCTAAGCCTTATGGCAATTCTTTTGCTAAGACACTTTTAAAAGATATTAAAAATATTTTTTTGGAAACTAGAATTTATGGTGTTGTAAAAGAAAACGCGGGAAATGTAGTTGAACCACGGTCTTTAAATGATTCTAAATATAAGCTTATTTTAGAAAATGCTGCTGAATTTGATGTGGATTTTGACATAATAATTTCGACGGCTCCAGCCGAGCAGACTGCACAGATTTATTCTAAATATGATGATTTGGTAAAAAGCTTATCTACAGTGAAATATAACCCTGCTTTCGTTTTAATGTTTTCTTTAAAGCAGTCAGCAGCCGTGTTTTTATCCCCTACAGTATCAGATGGCATATCTAAAATACGAGATGCAGATATTTTAAAAATTAAAAATTCGATTATAGAAGAAATAATTTTTAATCATAAAAAGCCTCTGCGGTATTCTAGCACACCTGCTTTTGTTATCAAAGCTTCTAAATCTTTTACGGAAACTAATTTAGAAATGGAGCATGCTTTGATTGAAGAAGCTTTATTGAATGAATTTTTTTCGATAATGGGATTTGATTTAGATTCTATGCCAGAACTGGGTTTTAAGCATTTGCATCGCTGGTTATATTCTACGTCTAATAATAACCTTGAAGAATATGTAGATTTAAGGCTTGAGAATTTGCAAGACTGCGATATGATTTCTCGTGATGATAAGCAAGAGAGCTTGTTTTTAAAAGCGGAGAATGAGGAAATTTATGCTGTTGGGGATTATATTTTCGAGGGAGGTGAAAATGCAGGAATTGAGGATTGCGATCAGGGCTTAGGGACTTGTGGGGTAGAAGCTAGCTTGTTAAGTGCTAGGGCTTTAGCTCAATTTTTTTTAGACGAACAATAAAATCTACTATTCTTCCAATAACCTTATGTGCTGGTGAGCTACTACTTTGGTTAACTCTTTGAATTGCTTCTTCTATTAGTGCTGCTGTTTCTTCATGACCCTTGCTTTTTGCATACATTAAAGCACTTGACTCTAATGCATTATCGCCATCGTGGCTAGTCTGAGAGAGGAATGTTTTTAATTCTTCAGGGTTTAGGATTTTTTCTGCTGCATTAAGTATTAGTTTTACTGTTTCTTTATGACCTTTCTCTGCTGCAAACATTAAAGCATTATAGCCATGTTTGCTAGCCTGAGAGAGGAATGTTTTTAATTCTTCAGGGTTTAGGATTTTTTCTGCTGCATTAAGTATTAGTGCTACAGTTCTTTTATCACCACTCGCTGTTGTCCACTGTAAGGCATTAAAACCCCTTTTGCTAGTCTGGGAGAGGAATATTTTTAATTCTTCAGGGTTTAGGATTTTTTTTACTGCATTAAGTATTAGTGCTGCTGCTGCAAGATGTGATGCCCGCATTAAAGCGTTTTCGCCATGTTCGCTAGTCTGAGAGAGAAATGTTTTTAATTCTTCAGGGTTTAGGATTTTTTCTGCTGTATTAAGTATTAGTGCTACTGTTGCTTCATTACCACTCATTGCT
>JAGWWP010000011.1 GCA_018970325.1 Cyanobacteria bacterium REEB446
GGGATATTTGTGCCTGAAACACTCTCTTTTACTCACTTATCAATAAATTATTAAATCTAATCAGCTGCAAACTCAATACTTGAAGCCTTTTTCATCATTTCTTCTTGGCTCCTTTGTGTGATTTTAATTAAGCAACAGTGCCCTCTATTTGCTCTTCAGATACAGCATTCCCACTAGGCGTTATAATCTCCCCAGCTTCATTTCGATTAGCTTGAATATTACCAATTAGCATCTTAAGATACTCCTAATTTCATTTTAGGATATTTATTTTAAAATGAAGTTAAGAATGCCCACCCCAGAACGATTAGAAAAAATTACCAATACCTGCAAGCAAAGACGCAAGGGAATTATAGTTCTAGAAGACATACACGACAAACACAATATAGAAGCTGTTTTCAGAAGCTGCGATGCTTTTGGAATTCAAATGCTCTATATAATCTTTGATAAAGAAAGACCATTCGATCCTCGCCTAGTAGGAAAAAACAGCTCTTCTTCAGCGAATAAATGGATAGATTTTAAAATTTTTTCTAAGACCGAAGATGCTTATGCTGAACTGAAATCACAAGGTTACAAGATCTACGCCACAGCTTTAACTGATGAAGCAGAATCCATTTATGAAACTAATTTTATAGCCCAGGATAAGGTCGCCATTGCTCTTGGTAATGAGAATAGAGGTCTTTCTAAATTTGCTATTGATCAAGCAGATTCTTGCATCATAATCCGTATGCTTGGCATGCTTCAGAGCTTAAATTTATCAGTAACTGCTTCTATCTGCATGTTTGAACTTAATCGTCAGCGATTAGTTTCTGGTGCTTTAGAAAATTTCCTTTTAGCTGACGAGGACTGTGACTCACTGGTGCAAGATTTTCTAAATCGATAGGCACGACTCAGCCTTTGACTTACATACCGAGCAAAAGCATTTAAACATTAGAACCAAGTACTCGGCATAAAGTTTTGCTTGCTGATGCTCTGCAAAGTCGTATACCAATGCTTACTGTTTTCTAAGTGGCTTGCAATACTATCTGATTTTCTACTTATATTAGAAATTTGGATTTGGTCTAATTCTACATTTTTCAAATAACCACTCTGATATAAAGAGCAAATAATTTTATCTAACATAATTTCATCAATGCATTGATCTTTTAAAAAATCTGCTTCAAGCTTAGAAAGCTCTCTCAGCTTAACATTCATAACTTTCCTTAAATTATAGCTAAGCGAAAGATCGGCTTCTTTAAATTTAGCCAGTAGCTCTTCAGTATACTCTTCACTTTCTAACCATTTCAGAATAGCGTTGCCGATAATACGGTGCCTAGACTTATCATTACAGAAAGAGCTTACATACTGCTCAATGTTTCTTTTAAATACTGGGAAATTTAAATTATGCTTTCTACAAAAATTTATATTCTCTACAAAACTACTATAAACAATTTCTTTATCAATAAGCCGATAGGCTTCTAATTCAACAACCCTACTGCTAATTCTACAAAGTTCCATAAATTCATCAGATTTTGCACTTAATTTTAAATTTATAATGGAGTTTTTTTGATATTTAGAGATTTGGCTTAAGCCATAATTTTCCATAAGTATCTTAATATAGGATTTTATATCCAACTGATTAAATTGAGGTTCCTTGCCAATAAATACGATTTTTTTCGCATCTGGAGAGGCTTTGAGATATTCTTTACATTGCCTAATTATTTCATATTTCTGGTCTTCCATTGTTCAGTTTTCCTTCTTCTTCCAAGAGCCATTTTTCAAGAAAATCTCTATTCAAGGAAAGTTCCTTAAGCGGTAGATTTAAGTGATTCGATAATTGAAAAGTGCTGAATTCATCTATAATTGCGATATTTTTTCTTTTTTGAATCGCAAATTTAAGTATTGAACTGAAATGCTGATCAAGTTTTTCTTGATTAGCTATTTGAGCAATAGTGATAATACTGTTTTGAAAATTTTGAAAATGCTGAAAAACCTCTTCTGAAACATAATCCTGAAGAGGGAACTGTTGATGAAAATCTATTTTTTTTGAATTCACTATCCTTATCCTTGAGCTTAATTTATAAAGTTAAGATTAAGAAGTTTTTATAGTCTTTTGGAATTATCTAAACAAACTCAAACATCTTCATTGCTCGTTTCATCTTGCTTAAAGTCGCCTGGCTTACTTCATTTGCTTTAAGAGTACCTTCTTTTAGTATTTTAATTATCTGGGCTTTATCTGCAGCTAGCTCTAGTCTTCTTTCTCTAATGCCTTTAAACTTATTATCCAAAACCTCAAAAAGATATTTTTTTATCTTCATGTCACCAAGACCACCTTGCCTATAGTGATCCTTTAACCTAGCCACTTCTTGTTTATTTTCATCAAAAGCATCTAAATAAGTAAAAACAACATTACCCTCTATCTGACCAGGGTCTTCTACTCTTATATGATTGGGATCTGTATACATCTGCTTAACTTGAGTCCACAGCTCATCACTAGTGCTTTTCAGATAAATACAATTCCCCAAAGATTTACTCATTTTAGCCTTACCATCTATTCCTATAAGCCTAGAGAACTGCTCTGGGACTTTAGCCTTACACTCTTTCAGCGTGCCAGCCCCATACATATCATTAAATTTTCTAACTATAAAATTAGTATCTTCTATCATCGGAATCTGATCTGCACCAACTGGAACGAGATCTGCAAGAAAAGCAGTAATATCTGCGGCCTGACTTACTGGATAAATTAAAAAACCGACCGGGATTTTGTTCCCAAAATCTTTCTGTTTTATTTCCTCTTTAACTGTAGGGTTTCTTTCTATTTGATTCAATGTAAGTAAATTTAAAAAATACATAGTGATCTCTGGGAGTGCAGTTAAGAGAGACTGTACACAAATCGTACTGAGATTAGGATCTATACCTACAGCTAAATAATCCATAGTTACTTCTAGAATATTTTCCTGCACTTTTAATGGCTCTGAAAAGTGATCAGTCAAAGCCTGAGTATCGGCGATCAGTATATATTGCTGGTATTCACCTTGATTTTGCAGTATAACCCTATTCTGGAGTGAACCTACATAGTGGCCTAAATGCAAAGGCCCTGTTGGTCTATCTCCTGTAAGAATTCTTAATTTATTTTCACTCACAAAGATATTTTATACTAAACTAGCATTTCCCCCTTTACCACTACCCAGAACTGTGATAAATTCTTATATGGAAGGTTAAGAAACCTTAACATTATAAAACTTTAACATTGGGATCAGAAATAGTTCCAAGTATTAGTTATATTTAATTTTCAACTATAGACAGTCTTCATTTTCTGCACAATACTGTAGTCATTAGGGTACAATCACAAAAGGAGAAAATCATGATCAACCCAAATGGTCAAAAACTGTCAGAAATAATTAAGCAAATCAATTCATTGAAAGAATTCTATGTAGTTCTGGGAATTGATTCGTTAAATACAATGAATATATTCAATACTGCATTAAGTTATCTTAAAGGTGAGTTAGCTTTTGTTAAAGCTCAAGAGAATCTGAACTCTTTGGTTATTGAAAATAAACTAGTAACAGAGAGAGAAGTAAATCTTTTGAACTGCCTAGATGAACTTATAAATTCTGTGGAAGATACTAGAAATTCTGCTATTAATTCGATATCTCTTTACAGAAATATCGCCTAAGCTTGCAAGGGGATTTTCATTTTACTAAGGTCTTGATAAAGGAGTCTGGCCATGTGGAATGAAAAGCTTTGGAAGTAAATTCCACAAACGGAGGAAATCAATGAAAAAACTTAATTTACTTGAATGGATTAAAGGTTCAGTACTAGCTTTAACTGCTTTAGCAGTAGCTACTGGTGTAACAGTAAGTGCAGTTAATCATGCTAAATCAACTTTAGTTATCGCTGAGGTACAATCTCATGAAGATAAAAAGAAAGATGAGCATAAAAACTGTGATCACGACAAAAAGAAAGATGAGCATAAAAGCCATGATGATCACAAAGATGGCAAAGATCACAAATAAAATTTAATATTCTGTAAGAAAAATCTTAAAAACCGCCACTCTTAAAAACAGTGGCGGTTTTTTTATTAGTATAATGTTGATTCTGTGAAATTAGAAAAATTAAATCTCGCAAATACTCACCTAGTAAGCATTCTATTCTCTTTAATTTTTATTATATTTTTTTTTAAAGCTATATTTTTAAAATTCCTTTTAACCGCTTTAGTTTTTCAAATTTACCTCAGGGTTTTAAACTTCTCTTTCGCGTACATTCAAGCATTTTCTCGTAATCTGCATTCACAAAGCATCTCTGATCAAGAACCTGATGGGCGTGTAGCCGAACAAACAAGTGCAAGCTCAGAGCTGAGACTAGAGAATAGTAACCACACCCAACGTCCTTCTGAAATGATTAACAGTATAGTAACCTTGAAAACCATCGGCTCTCTTTCACGAGCAATATTTTCAGCTTTCCTACTTTTTCTCCTCGTAAAATATTTTTCTATAGGTGCAGATGTAATACTCTTAGCGGTATCTGGTCTTATTATTAGTTTTATTGCTTATGGTTACATAAGTAGCAGGAAATAGGCGGGCGAAAACGCAGAAAATGGAGTTGTGCAGCAGTCTCTACTAGAAGAACCTGACGGGACTTGATAACAGATTAATCAAACCTCGAAAATATAGAGGTAAAATCATAATAAAAATAGCAAGGCCAAGCATAGGCTTAATAGTAAAACTTATCTGAAATGCATTGATCTGCGGCGATGCTCTTGATATCAGTCCTAATATCAAATCATTTAATAGAATAGTAAGCACTATGGGACTAACTACTATAAAGCCCATGCTGATTATATCTCCAGTTAAATTGATGACTTTATCCACTTCATAAGTAATGTTCGCGGAATAAAGCGGTAAAGTTTCGAAACTTTTATGAAGGCCCCTGATTAAATTTTCAGGTCCTTCACAAAAAAAGAAAATAATAATCGCAAGAGATGACATAAATTTACCGAACATCGTCGTTTGCGCTCCAGAAGCGGGATCAAACATCTGTGCTGAAGAGAAGCCCATCGATGAATCCATCATTTCACCGCCAGCTATAACTATTGCAAACATTAATCTAGTAACATAGCCCATCATTAGACCAATAGCGATATTTAAACCTAGAACATATGGCAAATAATAGCCTCCAGCTGGTTCTTGAATATTTGGCAAAATATCATAAAGAATAAATGACAATAACAAAGACATTGATATACGAATCATAGTCGTAACACCTTTATCAGAGAATACTGGAGCTAGATGTAAAAAACTGACTACTCTTGCAAAAATCAATGATGCTGTTATAACCCATTGAGTCATGCTCATAAGTACTGGATTACCAAAAAATGCTTGATTAAGCTCGGCTAACATCTAAGGCTGGGTATCTCCTTGTTGAGCATTTTCTTTTAATTTTTCTATAGCACTTGAAAACTGGCTATCTGCTGGAGTCGGGGCTGTGACTGGAACAGTTGTTGGCGTCGCAGTTTGGACTGGAGCTGCCTGTTGATTAGTATTAGTGTCCACTAGCTCAGGAGTCAATCTAGGTCTGCCACTAGCCTGTCTTTGTTGAACTGGAGTAGTTGGTCTTGTTCCCGCAGCAGGCGTATTTGGTCTTACCGCCGCAACTGGAGTAGCTGGTCTTGCTCCCGTAGCTGGTGTATTTGGTCTGCCTCCAGTTGCTGGAGTATTACGATTATTCGTGATAGCTGGTCTCTGAGCCTGATTATTTGCTGGTGCAGAATTCGCTGGACGTTGCTTATTTCCTATGGATTGATCATTAAGTCCTTGTTTAGGTGGTGGAACTTGGCTTGGAGGTTTACCCAATGCTGGTATCGTTTTAGATGGAGTGCCTCTCACCGTCTCTGGCCCAGTAGCCATGTCTCTTGCTTTAAGTTTTGATGGTACCTTCGGTGGAGCAGCTTTAGGCTTTTTCATATCTAATGCTTCAGGTAAGCCTGATAATTTAGAATCTTTTTTATTCACTGGCGTAAAGTAATTTTTACGCGGCATAGGATGCGGTTCTAAAGTAGGGATTAACTGAAATGCTCTGACTATGTTTCTTTCTGTATATTTTTTCAAATAAGAAAATATATAGAATCCACCAATGATAAGAGCTAAAAAGACTCCCAGAATTTTCACAGCAGAACCTAAGGTCTGCTCTTGAACTTGAGTAGCTGCCTGAAGAATACCCACTATTAAACCTAAAGCAGCAGCTAATATAACCAGCGGACCCGAAATGAATATCGCAGTAAGCATTCCTTCTCTAATAATCTCGGGTACCCAATCCATAAGCTATCTCAATTAAAGCTATTCGCCAAACCTTTTATTATAAGCTGCCAGCCATCTATCGCGACAAATATCATAATTTTAAATGGTAATGAAACAATAGTAGGGGAAAGCATCATCATCCCAAGTGCCAGTAGTATATTCGCTACAATCAAGTCAATAACAAGGAAAGGAATAAATATTAAAAAGCCAATCTGAAAAGCCTTTCTTAACTCTCCAAGTAAATAAGACACTATCAGTTCTCTTGGGGCTATTTCTTGACTGTTTTTAGGTAAAGGGCTTCTAGCTAGTTCATAAAAGAATTTAATATCTTTACTATCTGCATTCCTAAGCATATGCCCTTTCAATGGCTGATAAGCCCTTTCTAGGGCTTCAGGGAGTTTTATTTGTTTATTAGCTAAAGGAATCAAAGCTTCAGTATTCATTTGATTTAACTCAGGTCCAAGTATATAACCAGTAAGAAAGAGACCAAGACCTACAATAACCATAGTCGGCGGTGAATTTTGTGTACCTAAAGCTTGTTTTAAAAGTGACATGACCAGAATAATTCTTAAGAAAGGTGTCATTGACACGACCATAATAGGTAAGAAACTAAGTATAAATAGAAGACCAACTATCTGTAAGCTTGGCTCTAGGTCAGGGAGAACATTGCTTAGGGTAGCCAAACTGCTCTGTGAAGTTACTATATTGTTAGCAATTGAATCTACCATCGGGTTATTCAATTATTCTAATACGATATTTCTTATTTGTTAGAATTTAAATATGGACCTTAGTAAATTCACACAAAACGCTCAAAATGTAATTATGAACTGTCGCGGTCTTTTAAAGAAATTAGACCATTCAGTTATAGAACCAGAACATATTATTCACTCATCTTTAAATATTGATAAATTTGAAGAAACTGATCTAGCGAAGGTTTTAGAGAGTTTAAAAATCAATACAGAATCTTTAAGTCAGATTATCTATGACTATTTAGCTAAAAAACAGAAAGCCAGCCCACTTGCTTTAGCTAATGAACAATTTTCTATTTCTGGTAAGACCCAGGATTTTTTAAATAATGCCGTGCTTGCAGCTCAAGCGAATCAAGATGATTTCGTCTCACCAGAACACCTTTTTTTAGCAGCTTTTAATGAACCAGCCTTTTTAAAACCCACTCTAGAATCATTCAGCCTAAACGAAGATAAGTTTAAAAAAGCTTTAGTAAAAATTAGAAAAGGTAAAAAAGTAACTAGTGATAATCCTGAAGCTACCAATGATGCACTGAAAAAATTTGGTAAAGACCTGACTCAGATTGCACTTGAGGGTAAATTAGACCCAGTAATTGGACGAGAAGAAGAAATCAGAAGAGTTATTCAGGTTCTTTCTCGTCGCCGAAAAAATAATCCGATCTTAGTAGGAGCTCCTGGTGTTGGTAAAACAGCTATTGCAGAAGGCTTAGCGATAAGAATTATTAATAAAGATGTTCCTGAAGGCCTTAAGAATAAAAGAGTTATTGAGCTCGATATGGGAGCTCTTATCGCAGGTGCTAAATTCAGAGGCGAGTTTGAAGAAAGACTAAAAGCTGTTTTAAAAGAGGTTCAGAACAGTGAAGGGGAAATTATTCTCTTTATAGATGAGCTACACACAGTAGTCGGAGCCGGTGCTACAGACGGTGCGATGGATGCAAGTAATCTTCTGAAGCCTGCTTTAGCACGTGGAGAGTTACACTGTATCGGAGCTACGACCTACAGTGAATATAGACAGTACATAGAAAAAGATGCTGCCTTAGAGAGAAGATTTCAGCTAGTACAAGTCTCTGAACCTACTGAAAATGAGACAGTCTCCATACTCAGGGGCTTAAAAGATAAATATGAAGTACATCATGGCGTTCGCATTAAAGACAATGCTTTAATAGCCGCAGCTAAACTTAGTAACAGATATATTACAGATCGATTCTTACCAGATAAAGCCATAGACCTAGTAGATGAAGCTGCTGCTAAAGTACGCATGGAGATAGATTCTGCACCACGTGAACTTGATATTCTTGATCATAAGATAATGCAACATAAAATCGAAAGAGAAGCTCTAAGAGCGGATGAAGATGAAAATAGTAAAACTAGATTAATCAAAGTCGAAGCTGAACTTAGCGATTTTGAAGCTAAGGCTTCAATACTGCGCGAACAGTGGCAAAGAGAGAAAGCTGCGATTGTAAGTGTTAAAGATATTAAAGAAAAAATAGATAAGACTAAAGTACAGATAGAAGAAGCTGAGCGAAAAGCTGATTTACAGAAAGCTGCTGAACTTAAATTTGGAACTTTACTAGATTTAGAAAAACAGCTCAAAGATAAAGAACTTTTACACTCCTCTGTTGATAAAGGAAATCAATTACTTAAAGAAGAAATCGACGAGCATGATATCGCAGATATAGTATCGAGCTGGACTGGCATTCCAGTAACTAAGCTTTTAGCAGAAGAGACTGAAAAATTACTACACTTAGAAAATGAGCTACACAAGCGAGTTGTGGGGCAAGAAGAAGCAGTAACTGTAGTCGCTGAAGCCGTAAAAAGATCTAGGGCTGGGCTATCTAATCCTAAGCGTCCTATCGGTTCTTTTATGTTTCTGGGTCCTACTGGTGTAGGTAAAACTGAATTAGCTAAGGCTTTAGCTGAGTGCCTTTTCGACGATGAAGATGCGATGATCCGTTTAGATATGTCTGAGTATCAGGAACAACATACGGTAGCTAGGCTGATAGGAGCTCCTCCTGGCTATGTTGGGTTTGAAGAAGGCGGCCAACTTACCGAAGCAGTACGAAGAAAACCTTACTGTATCGTACTTCTAGACGAATTTGAAAAAGCCCATTTAGATATCTCTAACGTACTTTTACAGATTTTAGACGAAGGCTCTCTCACTGACGGGAAAGGTAAAAAAGTTGATTTTAAAAACTGCATAATTATTATGACTAGTAATTTTGGTAGTCATTTAATCATAGAAAAACAGCTGAGCGAGGCTTTACCCGTTTTAGATTCTGAAGATGAGTATTTAGATAATGAGCTAAGTAACGCTAATTTAGACAAGCAGGCTAATTCAATGAGTTCTGATTATTTATTCAGCACTTCTAAAACTAGAAATAATACTAAAAATGAGCAGCTTAAAGAAGAATTGATGCAAGCTATGAAAGAGTATTTCAGACCAGAATTCTTGAATAGAATTGATGAAATAGTTATATTCTCGCCACTGAAAATTTCACAAATGAAAGCTATAGTGGAGATTCAACTGTCTGGATTAAAAACTCGCTTAGCAGAAATGAATATAGAACTTGAGTTAACTGACTATGCTTTAGAACAGTTAGGAATCATGGGCTATGACCCTGTTTTCGGAGCAAGACCAGTGAAGCGAATCATACAGCAGAAAATAGAAAATAATTTAGCGAACCTTATTCTTGGAAAAAAAATAATACCTAACTCCAGGGTAACTATAGACTTTAGTAGTGATGAATTTAAATTCACGGTTCACTATAAGGAAACTGTAAATAGCTAAGTGCAAGAAAATTTATTTGTGCATCAGCCTCTACCAGTAAAAGACGGAGTTCTACCAGATTATTGGTCAGAGGCTTGCATTAAACTAGCTGAAACAGATACTCTAATGGCTGATTTAATTAATCAGTATCCTGAAAGCATATTAAGTTCACGAAGAGATCCTTTTTATACCTTACTAAGGGCTATAATCGGCCAGCAGATTTCAGTCAAATCTGCTGATAGTATGTGGTCACGCTTAGAGAATTTTAATAATTTCAATTTTAGTCCAGAATTTTTTTTAAAAGCAGATTCAGAGGAACTAAGATCACTAGGACTATCTAGGCAAAAAGTGGAATATATAAAAAATATTTCAAGCTATTTCTATGATAAACAAATAAATGACGATTATTTTAAAAACAAATCTAGCAGCGAAATTTCCGCAGAACTAATAAAGATCAAAGGCGTAGGCACTTGGACTATAGAGATGTTTTTAATTTTCTATGCTCTAGAACCAGATATATTTCCAGTAAAGGATATAGGGGTAATTAATACCATGAAAAAACTCTACGGCTTTTCTAGTCTTGATGAAATTCTAAAGCACAGTGAAAGATGGCGTCCTTGGTCTACTGTTGCAGTTTGGTATATATGGCGGAGCTTAGATGATGAGCCTGTTTTATACTAGAGACCTCAGCTCAACTATAAATAAGAGTGTATATAAAAAAAGCCACCAAAGCAAAAAAGAAAACAAAGACAGCTATAAACTTATTTTTATGTGTTCTAAGCTTAAACCAATACAGAAGCAGTTTATTAACTTTATACTGAGTTTTATTCTCTTCATTCGCTTTCTGCACAAGACCTATACGGCTAGTAGCTTTAAGCTTCTCTTCTAAATTAGCAAAAAATTCTTCAAAACCAGACATTAAGCAAGTTTACGTTTAGATACTTCAGTATAAATCTCATCACTAAGATGCGGACGAATAAGTTCCTGTAATTTTTCTCTACCTCTTGAAAGCCTTGATTTAACAGTACCTACGGCACAATTTAGTAAATCAGCGATTTCCTCATATTGAAGATCCTGTAATTCTCTTAGCACTATAACTGTTCTATACTGCTCGGGAAGATCAGAAATAGCGTTCTGTAAAACAGATTTAAGTTCAGAGTTACTAAAAAGCTCATCTGGTAAATAAGCCTTATCTGTAATTTCAGCTTGGTAAGAGGATTCCATATCATCTGTTTCAAAAACCTGATCAATACTAACGGTCTTAGAATTTTTAGGACGCTTCTTTAATTCATCGTAAAAAATATTTATAACTATCTGATTTAGCCATGATTTAAACGCATGCGGACTTTTAAGAGAATGAATCCCTCTAAATATACGTATAAAAACTTCTTGAGAAAGATCATTAATATCGTCCCACTCTGGAGCTAATTGGAAAAATAGTGCGTAGACGACTTTTTGATATCTTTTAACAAGCTCTTTAAAAGCGAGCTTATCACCTAACTGGCACAGGGAGATGATTTCATAATCACTCACCTTAGCTTCAGCAGACTTTTCTGATTTTTTAAAAAATGTAAATGACATTATAAATAGATAGTATATCCATCTACTACTTTCGTCAAATTGCCAGAATATCTTATTTTATGCTATTTTATTTGCTTATGACTAAACCTCTAATCATCGCTAACTGGAAACTTAATATGACTCAAAAGCAGTCAACTGAATTCATTAAAGATTTCGCAGAAAAAGTTAAAGCTAGCCAAAACCAAGTAGACATAATCCTTTCAGCACCTTTTACTAGCTTAGAAACTGTAGTAAAAGCACTTAGTAATAACGGCTTAGATAAAGTAAGCGTCGCTAGCCAAAATGTCAGCGAACATGAGAGCGGTGCTTTTACTGGTGAAATTAACACCGAGATGCTAAAAGAAATAGGTGTTAAAGCTGTCATAGTGGGACATTCAGAACGTAGAGAAATATTTCATGAAAGTAATGAGACTATTAAATCTAAATCGAAAAAGGTTTTAGATTCTAACCTGAAACTAATATTTTGCTGTGGTGAGTCTCTAGAAACTAGAGAAAAAGATGAAACTGATAAATGGATAGAAACTCAAATCAGATCATCTTTCAATGATTTAGATTTTACTAAAGTAGAAAATGGTCAGATCGTTATAGCTTATGAACCGATCTGGGCTATAGGTACTGGTAAAACTTGTGATTCAGTGGAAGCAAATAGAGTAATCCAGAATATTAAAGATCTAATTAAAAATATCTTCCCAGCTGCCTTAGCTAACTCCACACGAGTTCTTTACGGTGGTTCCGTAAAACCTTCTACCATAGAGGAACAGATGGCTCAAACCGCTATAGATGGGGCTTTAGTTGGTGGTGCATCGTTAAAAGCTAATGATTTTGCTGATATAGTTAATTTTTCAGCGAAAGCCGTATTAGCTGCTTAAGTCTTTAGTCTGCCAAAGCCATTAGCTACTCACCTTGATAGATAGAATAATGTTAAAATCAAATCCAGATGTTTTTCTTTAGGAATAATAACGATACCACTCCATCCATCAAGACTGATGGTCTTGATTTTCATAAATTCTTCAGTTCAAGAGAAAAAGAAGATATCATTATGCTCACTAAAGAGGTCTCAGACTCTGCTAAGACTTTTTTTGAAAGTAGCGTAAGCTCACTTGTAGGTCACGTCCCTAGCGAGCTTGCTGATGTCTCCATCACGATGAATAAAGATGCTCTCAGTCATTTACTTTTCAGTGCGATGGTAACTGGATATATGACCAAGTCTGTTGAAAATAAACTCGAGCTTGAAATGCTTATTAATAAAAATGAAAAAGAAATTGCTGCTGAGAAAACTCTTGATGTAGAAGATTTATTTTAGTAAATTCTCTGCTAGATGAAGCAAGAAAAACAGGAGAAATTTTCACTCAAGAAGAAATACATCAATCAGTGAAAGAATACTACGAACAAGGCAAAAACTACAAGCAGAAATAGCTCACAGGCTAATCTTCCTAACAACTAAAAACCAAGTTCCATCTTCCACACTACTCAGAGAAACTATTTCATGCCCTTCCTCCGAAAGACTCTTTGGCACGCTATCATAAGCTTCACCATCATCAATAAATAATTCTATAACTGTTCCTAGTTCAGAATCATCTAGAGCGATTTTTGCCCTAACGAAATTCAATGGACACTTTACACCTCTTAAATCTAGCTTCTTGATTAGGTTTGACATTCTTTTAAATTATCTCATATAATGTTTAGTCATGATAAAAGCTATAGTATTTCCAGGACAAGGCGCACAGTATGCTGGCATGGGTAAAGATCTTTACTTAGAATTCCCCAAGGTAAAAGAAATTTACGATCAAGCAGACCAAATCTTTAATGACTACTACAAAGGTAGTGAATACAGCATTAGCAGCCTATCTTTCGGTGAAGATGAAGCAATTTTACAGAACACTGCTTACACTCAGCCAGCTATATTAACTTTAAGCATTGCGGTAGCAGAAACACTAAAGCATAAAAATCTTTTAAATTCAGATTCAGTGAAATTCACTGCTGGGCATAGTCTTGGTGAATTTTCGGCTCTGTATTTTTCAGGAGTACTATCTTTTGAAGACTGCCTAAAACTCGTCATCAAAAGAGGCGATCTAATGTCTAAAGCACCTAAGGGGGCTATGAGTGCAGTAGTAGGACTAAGTGAAAATGATTTAAACAGCGTAATTAAAGACTTTTCTAATGTCTCAGTAGCTAATTTTAATTCACCAGATCAAATAGTTATAACTGGTTCAGAGAACGAGGTATTAGCTACTAACCAAGCATTAGAAGCTTATGGAACTGCTAAAGAACTGAAATTAAGAGTAATACCACTTACTGTAGGCGGGGCTTTCCACTCACCACTTATGAGAGAAGCATCGCTAGAGTTTTCTAACCTTATAGATTCAGTTCAATTTAACCCCCCAAGCATTCCAGTGATTCAGAATATTTCCGCAGAAGCTGTCAGTGACTCAGAAAGCATAAAAACTAACCTTAAATTACAGATGACTGGCTCAGTTAAATGGACGCAGACTGTTAAAAAATTAATAAATCCAGAAAATCAAATCAGTGAAATTCTAGAATTAGGTCCAGGAAAGGTCTTAAATGGTTTAATAAAAAAACAAGATCGTAGATTCCCTGTAAAAAGCATACAGTCAGTGGCTGACATCGCGGCACTTAATCCTGAGCTTTTAGAAGCTTAGGGAACTTGTTGCGGAGATTCATTTTCTCAGTCTCTTTTGAATGAGCGCGAACCTGTTTCGCTAAAATGTGAAATTTTCCTTGAAATACATTTATTAAATAATATTCATGTTATTATTAATAAACTTATGCTTAACTTCATAACAGTTATTCAGATTTTATCTGGCTTGGCCACTGGCTTTTTAATTTTGGCACATGAACCTAAATCAGAAGGACTTGGTTCTATCGGTGGTTCAGCTCATCATTTTAAAGGCATGCAAAGCAGTGCTGAAGATAAATTAGACCAGCTTACTTGGGCTTCTTTTATTCTTTTTCTTGGGGCTTCTATTATTCTTGGTTTTAACTTAGTTTAAGCTTAATGGCTTTAGAGAGTCCCAAGCAGTCCGAAATTAGGACTGCGCAATGAAAAACTTTTTCCAGATTAAAATGGTATTTTGCTATAAGTTTCTAAAAAATTAACTTAAAACTTTCGAACTAATTTCAAGCTTAAGCTTCGCTAAAAACTCATCCTGCGTCATAGAAACCTGATCCTGCGATCTACGATATCTTACATTCACAGAAGCAGTTTCCATTTCTTTATCACCAACTATCAGCATATAAGGTATTTGATCTTCCTGTGCAGTACGAATCTTGTAGTTCATACGCTCAGAGCTCAAATCAGCCTTCGCTCTAATATCATTATCGATTAAATAATCTCTGATACTTAAAGCATAGTCATTATGCTTATCAGTTACTGGAATAATCATTACTTGATCTGGAGCGAGCCACAGAGGGAAAGCACCAGCGAAATGCTCTATCAGAACCATAGTTATTCTTTCCATAGAACCGAATATCGCTCTATGAATCATTACGGGTCTTTCAGTATTACTATCACTACCGATATAATGCAGGTCGAATCTTTCAGGCAAATTAAAATCTAGCTGAATAGTCGCTCCCTGCCAAATTCTGCCAAGGGCATCCTTTAATTTAAAATCTATTTTAGGACCATAAAAAGCACCATCCGCTGGATTAATCTCAAACTCAATCCCTAATTCATTTAGAGATTCCATAAGACCCTTTTCAGCAAAATCCCATAAATCATTACCACCAATAGCTTTTTCAGGTTTAGTAGAAACTTCTACTTTAAACTCAAGCCCTAGAACCGAATATATTTTATTAATTAATTTAAATACGCCTTGAATCTCAGATTTAAACTGTTCTTTAGTGCAAAATATATGAGCATCATCCTGAGTAAAACCTCGCACACGTGCAAGCCCATGAACTGCTCCACTAGATTCATTTCTATAAACTGTACCCATCTCAGCCATACGAATAGGTAATTCACGATAACTATGCTTGCTATTTTTAAAAATAAGTACATGAAAAGGACAGTTCATAGGTTTGAGAACATACTCTTCATCATCAACCTTTAAAGAGTACATACTATCCTTGTAAAAAGAATTATGACCAGATATATCCCAAAGCTCTGATTTAGCTATATGTGGCGTCACCACAAATTCATAAGCGGCTTTCAAATGTTCTTTTTCCCAGAACCTTTGCAATTCCTGTCTAATAGTCGCAAGCTTTCTGTGCCAGAAAATCAGACCAGCACCAGCCATCTCATGCGTAGAAAAATAATCGTGCTGTTTAGCGAGTTTTCTATGGTCTCTAGCTTCGCTCTCTTCTTGCTGTTTTAAATAGTTTTGGAATTCTTCTTCATCCCACCATACAGTACCATAAACTCTCTGTAACTGATCATTAGCAGTATCACCACGCCAATACGCTCCAGAAACATTAGTTAATTTAAGGTGTTTAATAAATTTAGTATTCGGCAAATGCGGGCCAGCACAGAGATCTGACCATAATTTCTTTCCATTATTATCCACGAAATAATATTCAGTTGGCACATTATTTCTATGTTCTTCAAGCAGCTCAGCTTTAAAAATCTCGCCATTCGCTTTATATTCAGCTAACTTAGCATCAACATCTTCCACTAAAGCTCTCTCTATAGTATGAGCCCCTTCAGCAAAGCGTTTCATTTCTTTTTCTATTTTAAGAAGATCTTCATCGGTAATCTTATGATCCAAAATTTTAAAATCATAGAAAAAGCCCCTTTCAGTAGCAGGTCCTACACCGACTTTCGCGGATGGAAACATTTTCTGCACTACCGCTGCAAGTACGTGACTAGTAGTATGCCTCAAGACATCATAACTACGATTATCACCGACTTTAATGATTTTAACTTTATCGCCATCTTGAATAGGCGCACCTAAATCTTTAAGAACACCATTGATTTCAAAAGCGATAGCTTTTTTAGCAAGAGAGGTCGATATCGCTTTAGCTAAATCAAGGCCGCTTGCCCCATCCTCAACAGTTTTTGAGCTACCATCTTCTAAAAATACGGATACCATCAAATGTAAATAATAGCAGGTTAATAGTAAGGATTCTGATTCTGTTGTTGATAAATCACGCCTGGATCTTGAAAAGCCCCAGCAGGATAAGTCTGGCTAGGATCAGCATACTGAGGAGCTGGACTCGCTATTCTTAAAACTTGATCTAACACGAAAGGAATCTGAGTACCTTTAGGTAAAACTAATTCTTTACCTTTCTGTATAGCTCCACCTACTAAGCCAACGCCACTACCGATAGCAGTGCCAAGTGCAGCACCTTTACCGATTTTACCGCCGCTAATCGCGCCACCAATCAAGCCACTTAAAGCTCCACCAGCAGCTCCAGCCACAGTAGTCTTAGCAAAATGTTTAGCACGAGCATGATCCTCTGCAACTAAACTAAAACGATTCTGATCTATACTAGCTGAAATAGGTATTCTTGCTCCATTAGGAGTGATTAAAGTTTTCAGTCTAAAATCTATTTTACCCGGCTCACCAGCTCTACCAGCTGGATTTACGCTAATAACCTCAGCTTCCACCACTGAACCAGCAGGCACCACCATTGCTGAACCAGAGTATACTGGTGCCGATAACTGAAGAGCTATAGTTTCACCAGCTCGTGTAAATTCCGAACTAAGAGTCTCCGTTAAAACGGCTTGGACTGGAGTTCCAGGTGCAACAAAGCTTACTGAACCCTTAAAATTTTCAGCAGAAACTGCTGAAAATAAAACACTTAAACTAAAAACCAAAAGAAATTTCACACACTTAGACATTTTTGAACTATCCCTTTATTGATATTATTCCCTCTTTAAGCCTAGATGAGACTGCTCGCAGTTTCTAGACTTTAAGATCATTTACAATAGTATCAAGTTTAATCTGTAAGTCAAAGATATCAGCACTTTCACGATACCCTGCAAGTATCAATAAAGACATCGAATTGAATTGATATAGAAAAACTATGCCCTTCTCAACCAAAAATACATTCCTAATTACAGAGTCCTGAGAGCTTAAAGAGACCTTAAAGCCGTCTTGATACTCCATAAAATTCTGTAAGTTTATCCCGTCTAAGTAATGCTTCGAATGTTCATAAATCACAGTAGAAAATTCATCAAAAAAAAGAAAAGAATCTACTTCCCCAAAAGCTTCAAGCTTAGAAAGTCTATCTTTTTGTTTATCTATACCTGAAGAGTACATGCTTTAACCCTCCTTTTTAGTTACTTTTTTGACCACTTCAATAGAAGTTATATCTAACCAAGGCTCCCCTAAAGCTACTTCGAATACTCTGCCAGAGAGTCTAAGAGTGTCTCCCTGCTCTAAGTGCAAACGTTCTTCTGCATTTTTAAAAATATCCAGCTTAAGAGCTAACTTCAGTTCAACAAGAGGAATCTGCTTATGATCAGGTCTTGCAAGTACTATACCAATATAATTTTTAGCTTCTCGCATCGCTGGCGGATAATCTAAAGGCAAAGAAGAGAAGGAATAAAAATCACCAAGAAACTTTACTTTTTTGCCCTTATAAGCTTTTGGATTAGCCACTATATCTTTAATCTTGAGATATGGACCATCACAGGCTAAGTTTAAATTAAACTCGTTTGTGGAATCTATTGCATAAGCAAGATTTGATTTTGAATCAGCAAAATAAAGAACTGGTATCAGAAAAATAACAAATAAAACAAACTTTGCTAATCTATTCATATTAGATAAATAGTACCAAGATAAGTAAAAGTTTCAAATAAAGATTAATGGGTTTACTTGATGACATCAAAAAATTAAGGGAAAGAGCAGATACCCTTAATAATAGCCTTAAAAGCCCCCAGGGAAGAATAGAAGATGCTAGCACTAAGCTCTCTAGGACTCAGTTTGAGAATAAATTCAAAGATTATAAAAACAAAGCAACTCCAACAAAAGAATTCTCTCAAAACTCCCATCCTGCTGATTTCAAAGCCTTTTCAACACCAAAACAAAAAACAAATAAACAAAATCTTCAAAGTAATTTTTTTAAAAAAACTTTATCTGAATCTAGTAGTCTGAAAATCAGCAAAGATACTGAACTTAAAGAAAATTTCTACAATAGCTTTAACATAAAAATTCTACTAATAATGTCAGCCCTCTTGATAGTATTTCTACTTTTTAAAACAGAAGGAAATGTCTTCAATAAACGTAATACGCAGAACAATTCCAAAGCTCAACTCAATAATCTTTCAAGCAAAACAGTACCTAATGACAATAATGCTTATTATTTAAGCAAAGGCTTAATGATCTGCTCTGGCAGCTATAATTCGCTAGAAGCTGCAGAGCTACAGTTAAATAGAATTAAAAAAATTACAGAACAAGATAGCAAAATAATTAGAGTCTCCGATTATTACACAATTCAAATAGGCAATTATTATTTTAACAAAGATGATGCTTTTTACGTTTTCAGTGAACTCTCGGCTATGGGTATCATGGACATCTCCATCAGATCAAATTAAAATCCACTGCAGTACAAAAACTTTTAAATTAGCTTTTTAGTGTAAAATATCGATTGTATGTTTAAAAATCTTCAAAGCAATTATTTTTTAAGAAGAATGCACTCTCTAAGTGGAATTTTCCCTATCGGAATTTTCATGGTTTTTCATCTTTTTGCTAACAGTGTTTCTATTTTCAGTGCAGATAACTATAATCTGATCATAAACTTTCTAAGATCATTACCATTCGTTGAATTAATAGAATGGCTTGGAATATTCCTCCCGATTATATTTCATGCTGCTTATGGAATAATCATCTATACTACAGCGAAGCCAAATCAGCTTCAATACCGCTATTCAGAGAACTGGCGTTATATTTTCCAAAGACTCACTGGAGTTATAGCCTTGGTCTATATAACTTTCCATATTCTTCAATTTAAAACAGTTCACAACTTAGACTACAACTATATCGCCGAGAGCCTTGCTAGCTATCAATATATAGAATTTCTACCAAGTATCCCGGTTTTAAACCCTTTCAGCATTTACTGGTTTTATGTTATTGGTCTAATATCTACCATTTATCATTTCTGTAATGGAATCTGGAGCTTCTGCATCACTTGGGGTATTACTGTCGGCAGTAAATCTCAGAATGTAGTGCTTGCGATATCTTCTGTGTTATTTATTGCGTTAAGTGTTATTAGTATTATCACCCTAAACACTTTACATGCAGTTGGTTTAACGCTAGCAGTTAATTAAAAGACTTAGAACAGAAAGCGCTTTCAGGCATAATCCGTTTAAGAATATCTGCAAGATTAGCTTCTTGACCTATGGCCATAAGATGGATACCTTTAAATCCTAGCTCTTGAACTCTCTTGCAGATCTGCTGTGAGAACTTTAAACCTATCTCGCGCTGAGCTTCAAGAGATTCAGTAGAATCTGGATCAAGATTACTAACTGCTGTTAATTCACTAAAAATATAATCAGGCACAGCAACTCCCCAGATATTTTTATGCATAAACTCAGCCTGCTTAAGACTCTTTATTGGTGTTATCCCAAGTAAAGTCTTAGAAGCAAGTTTTTCACCTATAGTATTTTTAAAAATCTCTAATTGGGATAAATCAAAGCAGATTTGAGTCTGAAAAAACTCAACACCTAAATCAAGCCTCCGTAGCATAGTTTCACGCTGGCCTAATAAATCTGGGACTCCTGGATGAGCAGCTGAACCAACACAAAAGGAAAAATCACCTAAATGTGGCTTTAATTCCTTCGTAGCCAAATCACGGCCTTTTTCAAGCTGCTTTATAACTTGAATGAGCTCCTCCGTATTTAAATCAAAACTAGCCTTAGCATCAGGATAATCACCTTGTTTCAATTCATCTCCACGCAGAGGTAGTATATTACTAAGCCCGAAAACCTTAGCTGAGAGTAAATCGGACTGAACCGCTAATCTATTTCGATCACGACAAGTAATCTGCCAAATAGGCTCAATATTAAAATCCCTTTTAATTAAATGACTTATAGTCATAGATGAGACTTTCACACTAGCTCCAGAATTATCCGTTATATTAATGGCTGAGACTAAGCCTTTTAATTTACTCGCGTTCTCTAAAATTTTTCCACACTCAAAACTTTTAGGAGGATTCAGCTCAGCTGTAGCGATAAAACTAGTATTACTCAAATCCTCTTTAAAACTCATGTCCATTAGTGTCCTCTAATTACTATTTTTTTACCACGTTTTCCCAGAGTATCTATTAAAATCAAGTATATGGGTTTATTTAGTAAATTTTCGAAGAATATTGGTATCGATCTTGGTACTGCTAACACTTTAGTCTGTTCCGAAGAGGGAATCATTCTCAGGGAGCCCAGTGTAGTTGCAGTAAATAGTCTAACATCAGAAGTTCTCGCTGTAGGTGAAGAAGCTAAGGCGATGATAGGTAAAACCCCTAGTCACATAGTAGCAGTAAGACCACTCAGAGACGGTGTCATAGCAGATTTTGGCTATGCTGAAATTATGCTTAGATACTTCCTAGAGAAAGCTAATACGAGTAAAGGTATTTTTAAACCTATCTCTAAGCCAAGAATCGCAATCGGTGTCCCTAGCGGCATTACAGAGGTGGAAAGAAGAGCAGTAAGAGAGGCCGCAGAAAACGCTGGTGCGGGTACAGTCTACTTGCTTGATGAACCTATGGCCGCAGCTATTGGAGCAGGGCTTGCAGTAGCAGAGCCTATCGGCAGTATGATAGTTGATATCGGTGGTGGTACTACTGAAGTAGCAGTCATTAGTCTTTCAGGAATAGTTATTTCTGAAAGTATCCGTATAGCTGGTGATGAGCTGAATACCTCAATTATCGTCTATATGAAGAAGGTATATAATTTATCAATCGGTGAAACAACAGCGGAGAATATTAAAATCAAACTAGGCTCTGCTTTTAAAATTTCAGATGAAAGCGATGAAGATCAAATGGAAGTCAGAGGACTTAATCTTCTGAATGGTCTACCTAGAACAGTCATAGTAAACAGAGCTGAAATTAGAGAGGCTATGGTAGAACCACTTACATCTATAGTTGAGTCAGTAAAAAGAACTCTAGAAAGAATTCCTCCAGAATTAGCCGCTGATATTTATGACAGAGGTATAGTTATCGCTGGTGGTGGTGCCCTTCTTAAAGGTTTAGATGAAATGATTGCTCATGAGACTGAAGTTCCTGTACATATCGCAGATGATCCTCTTTCTTGTGTAGTTTTAGGAGCAGGTAGAATCTTAACCGATAAAACTCTAAGACGTGTTTTAGAATTAACTACTACTAACCACGCACATCTAGTATAAGCGTCTAAAGAAAGAATGAATTTTAAAGATCTAAAGTCTATTTTTCTATCTTTACTGCTAGTAATATTTTTGGCTTGGTTTTTTATTAAACCCATAGCTAACCTTATTTCCTACAGTTATCTCATTACAGGAAAACTAATCTATGACTTAGGCTCTGGAGTTAATGAAAGCCAAGGAGAAGTTAAAGATTACATAGACTCACTTCGCACTATTAAGGAATTAAATAAGAAACTTGATAAGACGAAGTTAGATAACATCAAACTTCGTGCAGGATTTAAAAAACTAAAACTAGAAAGCCTTAATAAAAGAAAGCAACTAGAAATACCTTTCCCAACCATACGCAGTCAAGTTATAGGTAGAAGTCCTGAAAGCTGGCATAAACAGATCATCATTAATAAAGGAAAAAAAGATGGTGTTGAAGTTGGCAGTGGTGTATTTTCATTAAATGGTATTGTAGGTCAAATCAATCAGGTTTTTGACCATACTTCTATAGTTAAATTAATTTTCGATAAGAGTTTTCAAATGGGTGCCAAAATTGAGAGAACAGAAGAATACGGAGTACTCTCTGGTTCCTATCCTGATTATGCGATGCTTGATTTTATTAGAATTGATTCATCAGTTCAAGTTGGCGATAGGATAGTTAGTACAGGCCTGTGTTTAGATGAAACTAATTGCCCATTTCCGACTAATTTTCCAATCGGTAAAGTGGTAAAAATAAAAAAAGATCCTAATACTATTGGTCTTATTGTTAAAATAAAATTCTTTGAGACATTAAACACAATTAAGGATTTATACATATTAACTTGAAATCACCTAAGACATTAAATAGTAAAGAATTAGCTCTATGCATAGCTAAGCTCTGCGAAGACAAAAAAGGTAGTGATACCGAGCTACTTGATATCAGTGAAATATCTGATTTAGCTGATTATATAATTATCAGCTCTGGCGAAAGCTCCTCGCAGCTAAAAGCTATGGCAAGGCACGTAGAAGAATCCTTAACAGAAACAGGTCTAGAACCAAATCTTAAAGAGGGAAAATACGGCGATAAATGGTATCTACTCGATTACGGAAATGTCATTGTAAACATTATTCAAAGTGAAGCAAGACTTTACTATAATCTTGAAGAATTATGGCAGCATGCTCATTTCATTCCAGCAAGTGAGTGGAAGGAATAATTTTATAAATAGATAATTTTGTATGGGTGCGGTTCAAGAATTTTATGATCCAAATAGCATAAGGATATTATTCACAAGTGCAATGTCTGAGATGTATAGGAAGGAAGTACCTCTATACCAAAATCTCCTAGAAACCGTAACTGAGGTAAATGAAGAAACTTTAAACAGTAAAGATTTTATTGCAGATGAAATCCTCGATTTATCTAGAATAGAAGGAGAAAAGCACGGTGCTATAAGATTAGGCAGCAAAAATGAACTCTATAACATGAGGCGCTTATTTGCTGTCATGGGAATGAAGCCTGTCGGTTATTATGATTTAAGCATCGCAGATCTTCCAGTTCACTCAACAGTATTTAGACCTGTTTCGAGAGAAGATTTAAATAAATCTCCATTTCGAGTTTTCACCTCACTACTTCGACTAGAGCTTCTTCCAGAGGATATCAGGAATAGCGTTGAAGAGATTTTAAGTAAACGACAGATTTTCACGAGTAAGTGCTTAAATTTAATTGAGACTCATGAAAAACAAGGTGGACTTTCTGAAGCAGAGGCTAAAGACTTTATAGTCGAAGCACTTGAGACATTTAGATGGCATAACCAAGCCACTGTAGAAAAGGATTTTTATAAAGAATTACTCTGCATTAACTCACTTATCGCAGATATAGTAAGTTTTAAAGGTCCCCATATTAATCATCTTACGCCACGCGTCCTTGACATAGACCTGCTTTACGCAAGAATGCAAGAAAAAAATATTCAAATGACCCCAACTATTCAAGGACCTCCTAGAAGAAAAATACCTATATTACTCAGACAAACCTCATTTAGAGCGTTAAGTGAAGAAATTTTATTTCCGAATCAAGATGGCAAAGGCATACAAGGGACTCATAGAGCTAGATTTGGGGAAATAGAAACCAGAGGAGCTGCTCTTACTAAAGCTGGCATGGAATTATACGACGAACTTTTAAATGAAACCCTCTCACAAACTAAGCAGGATGATAAAAATTATCAAGAAATACTAGAACAAAGTTTTTCAAAATTTCCAGATACGATAAATGAGCTTTTCGATAAAAATTTAGTACATTTTAATTTCTCCATAAATGAAAATTTTCCAAATCAAAAAATGGCTAGCGAAAAAGATTTCAAAGAATTTAATCTTCAAAAATTAATCCAAGAACAGATTATTAAAATTACTCCCATGACCTATGAAGATTTCTTACCTGTAAGTGCTGCTGGTATATTTAAATCAAATATAGTTGAAGGTGGCTTTACTAAAGCAGAAGCTGATTTACAGCTCAGTAGTCAAAACGATATAGAAACAGCATTAGGTAACAAGATTATAGACCCTCAAGCTATTTATCAAGAAGAAAGTATAAAAAGTCTAAACCAATCTTTAGAAAAATTAGGTATCAGTGCCTAATTTTAGAGAATCATGCTGCGATATAAAAAAATTAACCCGCATTTTTTATTATTCGCCGCATATGTGCTTAGTTACTTCATCCTAAGAATTACAGCTAGTCCTTTCCTTGATTGGGACGAAGCCGAACAGTATATTAATTCCAGAAACTTCAACCTTGGAGATACTCAACAACCACCCCTCTACAGTTGGATCACAAGAATCCTCAGTATCATCACGAATGATTCAATCTACGCCTTAATTAGCGTACGATATATTTGCCTTTATATATTTATAATCTTTCTATACCTCTCTATTCGGCAGTTTTTCACGAGTAAAAAATCTCTAATCTTAACTCTACTCATACTAGCTTTGATTCCAGCTTATGCTTACACCATTAATTTTAAATTAACCCACTCTGTGTTAGTCTTTGCGATGTCATCTATGACTTTTTATTTTTATATTAAAGTATTAAAGAAAAACTCCCTTCTTAATTTTCTACTTTTAGGTATTTCTGTAGGATTAGGGCTTATCTCAAAATATAATTTTTCATTTTTATTATCTGCGCTAATTTTAGCTAGCTTATGTTCTAAAGCAGCTAGAAAAGCTTTTCTTAGACCACAGATAGTAATAAGTATTTTCAGTAGCCTCGCGATAGCTCTTCCACATTACCTTTGGCTATATAAAAATTCAGAATCAGCTGGAAACTATCTTAAAGAAAGGGGGGCGTTTAAATTAGCAGTTAACACCGATTATAACTATCTATTAAATTTCTTTAGTCTTTCGTTTAGTGCTTTTAGTCAAATGCTGATATTTACAGCTTTTCTACTATCTCTTTATTTTATTGGTAAATTTAAAAAAATCGGCACACTAAGTACAAAGTCAACTTATTCCGAAAGTAAACTTAGGCTACTTAGCTATATTAGTTTATTTTCCTATCTCATCCCTGTAATAATTTTCCTATTATGTAAAAGTAATAAACTACTCAGTGGCTGGCTTTCAGTCAGTCATTTCGTCACAGCGATTCTAATGTACATGCTATTCCATAAATTTAGCCACCTGAGATTCTATAAACTCTCTTACAGAATAGCTTTGGCTTCGATTATTGTTCTATTCTTTATCAAATATCTCTGGATTTTTCATCCTAATATTTTCAGTAAAGTAAACACTATAAACATTAATTACACAGCCGTTATCAATAAACTTGAAAAATTAAACTTAGAGGATAAAGAAATCATATGTGATAATCAAATGATTTATGCAAATCTCAAAATCCTAAAACCAGAATGGAGTTTAAGCTATTTTAAAAATAAACAAGAGAGAGCCAAAACAAAAAAACAAATATCTGATTTAAAAAAGCAAGAAATCAAAGCACCATATCTTCACAACAAGTCTCATCAAAATAAAAACACCACTATATTATTTTTTCTTCATAATAAGCTTAAATAGTAAGATTTTGGGTAAATATCTGAAGAAGAGGTTGAAAGACACACACCAGCAAACTCAGCTCCTATATGTCAGCAATAATTCAAGATAAAGAAAGTATAGTCAAACAAATTTGCCTAGAGTTAGAAGAAATTCTAAACGAAAAATCTTTGCTTCTTGATAATAAAAAACAAAGCACTTTTACTAAAGTTAAATATTTATACGGTTTTACTGGTCAATATCCTTTCAAATGTGAGATTAACAACATAAAAATTGATGATCTTTTGTCTATTGAGTCATTAAATAAACTTGAACCCGCAGACCGGAATAAACTTATAGATAGTCTTATGAGAAGCCTACTAGCTAGATTATTTGCTACAGAATTTAAAGCTGAAGAACTTACCTTAGACCTAAAAAACTATAGCTTTCACTATAATGTTTTCAATGATTTTTTTAAAGACCCGAAACCCTATTACGCGATTTTTGACATAGAAGAGCTAATAAATGATCTCAATGAAAAAAAAATATTTGATTTTAAAACTAATCCTCAAACAGGATTAATAGAAACCTCTAATACTATTAACTTAAATATGCAGTGGCAGTGGATTACCGATAGCTGTATGGCTGGATTGTGGCAAAAAGAAAATGATCCTTTCAGTTGGCGCAAAAGTATGATTATTAATGCTGCTGTAGTAACTACCAATGAAACAAACATTGCTATAGAACACATCTCCAAAGATCCAGATTGGTATAGAAAAGCTCAAGAAGATAAAGAAAGCTTAGATAGAGGTATTTATCATATATTCAATCCTCATTCCATTAAAATCAGTGCTCTAGGCTCACCAATACTTAAAAATATAGAACTCGGTAAATGGATACACCCACGTCGTGTAGAGTCTCAAGCCCTACTCTTATTAAATATTCTTGAAACCATAGAAGCAGGTATTCATCATGAAGAATGGGGCTTTGCCTACAGTGAGGATTTCAATGAGCAAAATAGAGAAATCATTTTCAAAGCCATCTATAACTTACTAACCTTTCTAATGAGTGTAAACTGGAACTCCAAGCACAATATGTATGATGCCAATGCTCCAACTAGCAGCTCTTGGGAAGAAATAATCTTTTGGGAAGGAGCCTAGACTCAGCTTATACTTACCTAGCCTTAGATAAATTCTGTAAATTAGTTTTCAGTGAGAATTATAGTAAAACTAAGGCTATCACTGATTTGAAAAATACTTTAAATGCTTCAGTAAATAGCGATAATGCTTATGCCGACTGCCTTAATGAATCACAAGTAAGAATGTTAATGCAGGCTTGTAATAGTAAAATTTATGAATGGATAGTTAAACCGATTCTTTACGACAGAACTCAACCGATTCATAGTCCCGAAAATAAAATAGACACATCTTTAGTACTTTTAGCAGCTTCTAATTATAGATTTTCAGAAGATGTTATGTTGGATACAGAAATACGCAAGAACATAGTAGACCTCTGTGATAATCTACTGGCTGATGATTATGGAATGCGCAGATATAATAAATTCACCCGCGAAGACATAGTCTCTGGCACCTATGTAAAGATTTTTGATAGTTATTTGAATATTAATAGCCAAATAGTACATGAACTCACTCCTATAGCTCAAATAATGCTTGGACAGAAAGCGGATCCTATTCAATTAGTACCAAAACATGCATCAACAACGGAATTTCTTAAAAGACAAAAAATAGCTAAAGCTGATTTCTCAGCACAGTGGAGCATTGGTACCACTGCCTCGTTACAGGCTTTAGCTAAAAGTAAAATAAACCTAATCAATCACAGCAAAATCATTAAGTATCTATCACCACAAGCAGAAAGCTTAATTAAAGAAATAGACATAAAAATCGCTCATTACATTAATAAAACCCTCTCTCTAATAGCTGGTTTTAAAGACCAAGATATAATCCGTGCAGATGGTAGTAAACTAACTGGGTCTTACTCTATCTTAGAAGCTTATCAAGCCATTACAGATCTTACGGGGAAAACTAAATGGCTTCCCGGTGCTCATACCTTGTCTTGGAGTGCAGCACAATTTTATTCTGGTTTAAAGCTTGCCCTGAAAGCCGAGCATGAGTTAAGATCTTTTAATAATCCTAGTTAAAAGATTTTTATGAAGAACATTAAGCTTTATATTACTTCCCTAATCGTTTTAAGTTTTTTTAATTTAGCTGTTTTAAAAGCTGCTGACCCAGCTGAGGAGTTAAAAAATACAAGAAAGCTCTTTAAAAATGCTAGTTACTCATTAAAGCATTTAAATGCATTCACAGATTCCGCTCTAGCACTTGATTATGAGTGTTATGCTAAAGCATACAACGCTGCTGGAACCATGATAGGTGCTAAATTTGAAGGTAATCCTTTTAAAAAAATAAAATACTTCTCGAATGGTAAAAATGCCCTAGAAGAGGTAATCAGAGCGAATCCTGAGAATCCAGAATTTAGATTTATTAGATTAGCTGTACAGTTAAATATTCCTAAAATGCTGAGTTACAAGGATAATATTAAGGAAGATACTACTTTAATAAAAGTCTTTCTAAATGCAGATAAACACGAAGATGAAGATTTAGCTACAATGCTTAAGGCTTTTTTAGAGCTTTATAGTTTGGGCATGTAGCGGAACTTCAATTTCTGCGTTTTCGTCGTCCTCATAATCCTCATGTACCTTAAGTACACTGCGGTCATTCGTCCTCCTCAGCCTTGAACTTGTTCGTTCGGCTACACGCCCAGTTTGTAAGGAGAGCAGTCACGAGCAGTTCCAAAATACTCTACTAAAAACACATTCCAAATTAACATTACTCCACCATAAATAAAATCCTCCACGGGAATCGTAAATGCTCTTATCGAAAGATTCTCAGCATTATTATAAAAGACTACTGGCTCATCAAAAGCAATCCCAGTAAGTAAACCATTCACTATGAAAAATGGTATTAGAGTAACCAAATACATCAAATAAAAATTAGGCAAAAAAGATGATTTACGCAAAAATATTAAACTAATTGCCATAAATATACTGGTATAAAATGTATAAGCCCTATCATGGAAAATATAAGCTAAGGCAAATAGAAAGAGAGCTAGCCCAATATTCAAATAGCTAAAATTAAATCCCTCAAAAGGTTTCGGAAAATAATACTTCAAAACCTCGTAAGTAAATATACAAGCATAAGGAACACAGATAAAAAATAAAACCTCTTCTAAAGGCAGATTTAAAAATTTAATCCCACAAAGATATTTTTCCGTAAAACCCCAAACACCGAGGTAAGTGAAAATACTGTCCCAAACAACGAAAACTGTAAGAACTATGGCTACAGCCTTAAATATAAAAGGAAATAATTTATATAACTTAATCTTAGTCTCAAAGCTCAAACAAACTGGTACAAGCACGCTAAAAAAATTTATTAATAAGTAGGTAAAAGACAGCATCTTAATTCTGAATCATAGCTCTTAAACTTGTACGCTTGCGAGCAATCCCCTTACTCTAAATAGCACAAGAAACACTGTCCTTAAACTGCTTGGAGTAATATTTTAGTGGCACCCATAACATACCAAAATTTTCACCATCTTCTTTATAGATATGACTATGATGGTCTTTATGAGCTCGTCTTAGCCCATCAAGGTATGGGTGAGAGAAATTATCTAAAAATTTAAAACGCCTGTGAATATAAACATCATGAACTAAAAAATAACAGAGTCCATAGATAGTAATCCCCAAGCCTAAAGCATAAGCATATAAATTAGAGAAGAAGAAACCTCCCATAATCAGTAACATAGAAGGCAGAGCAAAAATCACAAAAAAGACATCATTCTTTTCAAAAAAACCAATATCCTTCTGATGATGATCTTCATGAAAATTCCACATAGAACCGTGCATCACATAGCGGTGCATCACATTAGCGACTAGCTCCATGCAAAGAAAAGTACAGATGATAATGCTTAGGTATAAAATAAACATTCTAAGATAATTCTAGCAAAGGGCTATGCAGAGTTCGAGGTAATTTCTTACTGTCTTCTAGCCACTGTTGCCGAACTTCAATTTCTGCGTTTTCGTCGTCCTCATGATCCTCATATAAGCTTGATAAATCAAGCTTGTATTTCCGCTTGCTCGCATATGACATTAATGTCGCATGCTCGGCATCGCTGGAAATTACCCGTACACTGCGGTCATTCGTCCTCCTCAACCTTGAACTTGTTCGTTCCGCAACAGTAGGTTTAGGCAAAATAAAGATACAAAGTTAGAGTTTCTTATCTTTATAGATATATGTCTTCAATAATGGATTCTAAACACTCTATTAGTAATATATTAGATTTTTATAAAAAATCTATAAAGATTCCAGAATCATTGGTGCCTATGATTTCAGAAAATATAAAAATAATTGATACAAATGGCGATAATTTTATAAGCTACAGCGAGCTTAATCAATACAAACCAAGAAATAATGGTGAAAATGAAAAAAAATGGTTACTTGACACTTGGAATTATTTATCTCCCTCGGACGAATCTAATGGACTAAAGCAACTCCCTGTAAATACTTGCCCTATAAATCACCCTGATAAGGAGGACCAATCTAAAAGGATTGTATTAATTATAGATACTGCTTTAAGATTAAATCGTCAATTCGAAATTAACAATAATGACAAAGTTGATCCAGGTGAAATCACAACAAGCCACGCTAGCCTCCATGAAATGGCAATTAAACTTGATAGCCCATGTATCAAAACTGAACACCTTAACCAGTTTGGTCCTTTACCAGATAATATAGTAAGCCGAATAAAACAAGTTTCAGAAGAGAATCCAGACAAGCCTATTATAGTTTCTTCTTCCGTTGCTTCTTATGCCCTCTTAATAAAAGAGAATGATTTAAAATCTTTATTACCAGAAGATTTTGAATCAAAAAACAATTTAAGCCCTTCTTCTATTAATGCTTCTAATTACTTTAAAGAGCCTTATCGTTCAGCCATTCTAGAGGAATTTAAACGCAAACTTGTGACTGGTGATAAAAATCTAATTGAAGCAGGAATAGAACTAGTTGAAGCTTTAGCCATAGTCGATATTCTTAATGCACACCCCTCTGGAGGAAAATACGTGACTTCAGTCGGTAACAATGATGACGAAGTTAACCTTATAAGGCTTGCTGGAGTAAAAACCATTGGCTCCCAAGGTGAGGATGGTAAATTAAAAGACTACAATAGTCGAATCTCTGCTACCGCAGAGTATAAAGCCCCAGATGAAGTAAGAATTAGTGCGGAGAGACATAATAATCAGATTAATTATGTTATATACACAAATAATGATCCTAAGAATTTAAACAAGGTGAAAGTTCCAGTAGTAGATACTAAGCTTGGTAATTCCTTTATAGGACGTGATTTTAACTCTGTACCAAAAGCTAGCGAATCTGATCTCACAACATTGATCGAATTACAAAAATTACTAAAGGAACAGACATCAACACAGACAGAATTAACTTTAGAAGATTTAAAAATCCGTAATGAAATAAGTAGAAAATATTCAACAGTAAAAAGCAAACTCTTTGTGGGTCCAAGTAATGAGTTACAGAGTTATGAAATACATTATGACGACAGTACACAAAAATATGAAGCTGTTATTAAAAACTACAGGATAGATAAACAGGGGCAGCTATACCAGTATTACGAGGGAAGTTCTTTTGCTAAGCCTATGGATCAGATTTTCAATGATTTAGAAGCTCAAAAAACCGTAAAATAATTTATCAATTATCATAAATCTTTAGTACCCTCAGCAGCACGTAAAAGCCGATCATTAATGGCTTTACCCACAGAATCATAGGGAATAGGCATCACGGCTATGCTATCTACGCCTAAACCCTCTAATTCATGCAAACTAGAAAAAAGCTTCGAGGCAGCTTCATCTAAATCAGCACTAGGACTAATATTTATAATCTTTTGAAATGAAAATTTTAAATCACTTTCAGTAAGCTTACTTTGACTCTGAGTCAAAGATTCTGAAATAGACCCAAAAGCTATCAGAGCTTCATTCTCACGAGGCTGATCATTAAAACTATAGTTTAAACGTAATTTACATTTAGGTGCATAATGCTTTAAAAGCATACCTGGAGACCTAATACTCTCATCCTGCTCTGGCAGAGCTATTTCACCAAGAATATTCTTTAATTCCATCACAGACACACTGCCATAGCGAAGTAATTTAGGTAAAGAACTACTTAAATCTAAAACAGTAGACTCTAAGCCGCATTCGCAGTTACCACCATCCACTATCCACTCAAGACAGTGTCGTGGAACTTCAATTTCGGCGTTAATGCCTTTATAAAATGTTGATGAAACTCCAATTTCTGCGTTTTCATCGTCCTCATGATCCTGAAAAAGCTTAGCCACATGAGCAGCAGAGCTAGGACTTAGTCTCCCAGAGGGATTCGCACTAGGCGCTGCTACAGGAGCAGCGAACTGCCTTAGTAATTCAAGCGTAAAAGGATGTCGTGGAATCCTTACTCCAGCAGTATTTAAACCAGCACAGACTATTTTAGAGATTCTAGAGTTTTTAGTTTTATTTAAAATTATAGTAAGCGGACCTGGCCAAAAGCTTTCAGCAAGCTTAATTACACGCTCATCATAAATTACATCTTTAAAAATCTCATCTAAATTAGCATAATGAGAAATTATAGGATTAAAGCTAGGTCTACCCTTGATTTTAAAAACTTTTTCCACGGCTTTAGTACTAGCGGCTGAAGCCGCTAAACCATAGACGGTTTCAGTCGGAATAGCGACTACGTCTTCTGAGTTTAAAAGCTCTAATGCTTTATTTAAGCTGTTTTGGCTGGTGTCTAGGATTTTTGGCATGAGTTTGAAAATTCTTTTTTTCTTTCGATTAAAAGCATCATTTACATTGTGCCATTCACCGCAGTGTTAGAATCTTTTAATTAGGCGACTGTATTCCCTATCTCTATTTAATGGTTTAGGTTTAGATTTAGGCGTAACGAATTCCAGCTTAGTATCATTTGCACAGCTGGCATCAATAGTATCTTTTTGCAAGTTGGTGAAAAAATCCTGAACGATTTTTAATCCACAATCATTATCAACCGTGACCGAATGGAAACCTTGCGGAAACTCAATAAGACGAGAATTGCTTAGTTGAGAATTCAATTTGCGAGCATCTTCTAATGGTGTCACGTGATCGAGAACACCTTGAACAATCAGTGTAGGGGTCTGGGAATTTATAGCTTTATAGTAATCATTTCCTAAATTCTTGTAAGGCACATATTTACATAAATCATCAAAAGAAGTAAGTTTTAAAAACTTTTGCCACTCTAGAGGTATAGTCAGTTGATCACTTTCAGCCCTTTCAAAATCATCTAGAGAATAGTTGTCACTACAGACCGTTGAAAAGTACATGAGTCCTTCCTTATCTCTCTTGCCAGAGCTATTTGACTTAAGTTTATTATTTTTTGCTTTATAAATAGCCTTTGGAATAATCTCAACAGAAGATTTAGCATAAAGCATTTCAAAAATTTCAGTCCATAATTGTTTAGAAAGCTTATTTCCTGGCTTTAATACTCTGTTTAGCTCATTTTCCAGATCCGGATAGGTCGAATCACATTCTTTATCAGCTTTACATAGATTGAGAACGTTAAGCAATGAATCACTAATTGACTTATTAATATCCAATATATAAGAATCTCCAGGAAGAGCTATGGCACTCAATAAAGAAGCCTCAATAATTTGAGAATGTCTTCTCATTAACTCTAAACCCAAACGAGAACCGTAAGATGCTCCAAATATAACAGCTTTATCGTAATCATAAGCCCTTACAATATCCGCAACATCATCAGCATTCTCTTGAGTATTATACGAAGACAAGTCCAGTTTAGAAGACCATTTATCTATGCAAGCCTGAGCCTGAACATAGTCTTTATTTTCTACGGGAGGGAAACATTCAGGGATCGGAGAAGATGCCCCGACTCCTCTTTGATCTATCATAATTATGCTTCTACCAGCAGAAAAACCCTCTTTCACAAAACCAAGATAACCAGCTATATCAAACTCACCGCCCGGTCCTCCCTCTAAAATAACTACTGGAGCCAGCTCAGGCTTAGTACCTATTAGTTTTGCAGTATGTATAACTATCCCTCTAGTTCCCAAAACTGAACGATTTTCAGGAACAATTACATCCCCACAAACAATGTCATCTGGCTCTAACAAATTTAATTTCTTCAGATCTGCCTTACAAGAGCTACTGAAAAATTTCCCAAACTCACCCCAAAATAAATCTCTTTCATTTTTATAAGCCGTCTTCGGATCAATCAGAGTAATTCTTAAATCATCAATATTGCTGATATCAAGTCCAGAAATATCGACATTGACCTCAACAATATTCTTGCCTAATGAAATGAATCTCTCTGGGATTAATTCTGGGTGATTCGACTTAAGAAATATTCTATCTAAAGCTTGGTTACGCCTTTTGATGCGAAAATTTATAGAGGAATTTTGCTTGAGTGTATCAATATTATGATTAATAAATGGAGTTTCAACTACAAAACTAGGCTCTATTGATGCAAAAGCATCTAGGGGAAAGGCAATTAGACCTAATATAAATAATAAACAAGCGAAAGGATAGAACAACATTCTAGACATAAGCAAAATAGCAAAAATAGTGCAAATGATATCAGTAAAAAATCAAATTGTCAACTCTAAGCCATTACGCAGATTTTTGGCATAGAGTTTGAAAAAAATTTTTTCTTTCGATCAAAAACATCATTTACATTATGCCATGAAATTTCGGTGGCAAGCACCGAAATTTCATGGCGAAAATAACAATTTGGCTTTTTGCTAGCAGCAAAGAGATCATGAATACGATAAAACTACTTTATCTTTGATTCCAGAATCCAATAAATATCAGTATCTTAAAACAGATTGTCATCCAAACTTGAGCAATATTGATCTTTCTAGTTATGTTGGCATAGGGAAAGGTATAAAGCTTGCACAAGCTTGTGACGCAATTATTACTATTCCTAAATTAGCAGCATAAGCTGACACTGTTACTAAACTCCAATTTCTGCGCTTTCGGTAACAGTATCAAGTCATAACTCACCTGAAGTGCTACTGCATATTATACTCATAAATATGCAGTAGTACTTCAGATTTAAAGGGTATAATAAGCCCATGGAATATATAAGCAGATCTATTAAAATTCCTAAGAAAATCAGTTTTCTACTTTTCGGCCCTAGACAGATTGGGAAAAGCACTTTATTAAAACATAAATTCCCAGAAGATGAAACACTGAAGTATGATCTGCTGGATTTCAGCCTTTTACGAAAACTCGAAAGAGACCCTAGTATATTTTTTGATGAAATTAAGTCTAGAAACAAAAAAATAAAATATATTCTAGTCGATGAAGTCCAAAAACTACCATGGATACTAGATGAAGTTCATAGAGTAATAGAAAATCTTAAAAATCCCCCTTATTTTATTCTCACTGGCTCTAGTTCACGTAAATTAAAAAAATCACAAGGTAATCTATTAGCCGGAAGAGCGATAGGGAGAACTCTATACCCTTTTATCTATGAAGAAATAGTTGATAATGAAAATATTATATTTAATCTAAATGACGTTCTTAGTTATGGCTCCCTGCCCAGTGTCTACCTGCATCATGACAATGAGATAAAATACGAAATCCTTAGAACCTACACTAATACTTATATCAAAGAAGAAATTAAGGAAGAAGCTTTGGTGAGGAATCTAAACGCTTTTAATGAATTTCTTTTCTTGGCTTCTGAGGAAAATGGGAATTTAATTAATTATAGTAATATCGCTCAGGATACTGGTGTTAGCCTGAATACAATAAAAGAATATTATCAAATACTGATAGATACTTTAATGGGCTTTATGTTAATGCCTATAAAAAGGTCTATCAGACAGCAGATCGCTAAAAGCCCTAAATTTTATTTCTTTGATACTGGCGTACAGAGAGCGCTTGTAAATAAATTACAGGTACCACTGATGAAAAAAACAAAAGAATACGGAAAATCTTTTGAACACTGGCTTATAAAGGAAATTATTTATAAATCTAAATATAAAAATAATGATTATAAATTCTCATTTTATCGAGTAAATGAAGAGACTGAAGTAAATTTAGTTATAGAAAAGCCAGACAAAAGCATTATAGCTATTGAAATTAAAGCTAGTAATAATCCTCACAAAGAAAAACTAAAAGGCTTAGAATCTTTCGCAAAAGTATTTCCTAGAGCTGAACTACTCTGTGCTTCACTTACAAATAAACCTAATAAATTAGAAAATGGCATCCAAATTCTGCCGTGGGAAGATGTTTTAGAAATGATCTAAAAAGCACTTCCCAAGCTAGGTCTACTTTTAAACCGCTGAAAAATACCCCATTCTCGCCACTGAAACCTCAGAAACGAACATTACACCAGACTTCTCTTCAAATAAAGTTTTCATTCCTTTAGCTACAGAGTTAATCACTGACTGTGGTGCTACAGTCATTATCATTATTAAGCTTGCCATATCATTAAAGAGAAGTCTCCCTTCATGAAAGCCATCATGGCCATATCCAGAGACATTCGGGATTATGGTATAGCCAGTAACACCAGCTTTCTGAATCATCTCTGTCACCATAGCCTCATGCTCACCTGAAACTATAATCTCGAGCTTAAGCATTTTGCTTAACTCTATGCTAGCGCTTCCCTCATCGTAATGTGAATCTATCATTTCTACTCAACTCCTATTGTATTATCGCTTTTAAATATTTTCCAGTGACCTTCACTAATAAGGCTAGAAAGCTCATTAGTATTCGGATCTAAAACCACTAGCCTTATCCATTCATTATAGAAAAGGTTCTGTAAAACAGTGTTTTTAGAAATAATTTTCTTTACTCTATCTATCGGTGAAAAGATAAAGACTCTTAGCCTTAAAGGTCTATGATAAAGCTCATCATCAGCACTCATTACTGACTGCAACGCTAGTCCCGTGTAAAGATCACTAGCATTACCTTGCATAACCCCAAAGTTTCCAACTATATTATGCGTAATTTTACTGCCACTACCGAAATTAACATTATCTACAGTAGAGAAGTAGTACTGGCTATTGATCCACTGAGTAACTACCATTGGTGCAGTCATAATAGTTTCTAAAAGTAAACCATTAGAGTCTTGGGTCCAGTCATAAGAGTGCATGAAAGCACGATTAGATAGATCGAGTCCTTTACTTAAATAACGAGGACCGATAATAAAACAGGTGTTTCCAGCGAGTCCCCACTCTGGTCTTACTTCAGACCAATCCATAGACCTTCTCAGGGACTGCTCGCAAACTCCAATTTCTGCGTTTTCGTCGTCCTCATGATCCTCATGTACGTTAAGTACACTGCGGTCATTCGTCCTCCTCAGCCTTGAACTTGCACCTTTGTGAGCAGTCCCCTCAACAGTGCCATTATCAGATTTAATTTCTACATCCTGATTAATATTACTCTCTAATTCTCTTGAAGAAAGGAAACTAAGCTGTCTAATAGCATTATTCTCTTTCTTAGCCTGCACTAATGATTCTTGTAAATCAGCTAGAAGCTTTCTTTGCTCACTTGTCTTAAGCTCATAATCATAAAACTCAAAATCATCAGTAGTCGTATTGTGCTCAGCGCCTATAAATAATGTAGAATCTGGAATATTAATTCCTCTTTTAGCAAGCTCTGATCTGATCTCTTGCTTATTTAAAATCTTCGCTAAAGCTTTAGCATTAACGCCTCCATGATTACCAGCACAGGCGCCACAGTCTAAAGCAGAAGCATAAGGATTATTCTCAGTAGTACTTCCATGACCTGAGAAGACCACTAATGGAGCAAAATTCTGCGTTAGACCCATTAACCTTAAAGCCATTTCAGAGAACAGTAACTGTTCTTTTTTAGCTAAACCTGTAAAAATATGCTTCACTTCAGTACCACTAAGGTCTTCATCAGGAGTGCTCGCAGCATTTATTACTGTATCTTTTACATCAAGCATAGGCTCAAAGAAGATTTTAGGTTTAATCGCAGCTGAGATCCTGCTTAATAAAGCATTTAGAGAAGGGGTTAAAGTCCTAATCATCATACTAAGCATATAGAGTGGTCCAGAAGCTTCAGCGAATATAAACGCAGATGCGATATTAGCTTTTAAAGCCTTATAGACATTAAAAATCGTTTTCAGTAATGAATTAGAATATTCATGCTGCTCAAGCTTATGTGAGCAAGAACTGTGTACTTGCTCATCAATAAAGTGTTTAGGCTTAATTAATACCGGGCAAGCATCTTTAAATTCAGCAGAACCATGCTCTTTGTAGCTTATCGGCAAGCCGAAAAAGCCAGCAAACCCTAATGTCTCAATTCTAGAATCAGCTTCAATACAGCGTCTTATCCCCTCTGATCTAACATCTATACAAAAAACCATTTGAGCAAGCTGTTTAGAGTTTAATGAATTTAAAAAAAGTACTGAAGAATTATTAGAGGTAGATTTATCACCCACTAAAGATTTTCTGTAATTCCTATAAATATCATCAACAATAGGCTTCTGAAAACTGTCTTCCCAAGCGGAAAGCCATATCATCGCCTCCCTTTCTAGAAAAATGTTTAGTGGAGCCCTGATTAAAGTTAACTCTTCATCAGTAAGTAAGGAGAAGTCAGCATAATAAAGGTTAGCAAGTGTGGTTTTTAATTTTTCATCTGTAAATAAATATCTTTCACGTTCTAATTCCTCTGGAGACTTGAAATTTTTAGTTAAAACCTGCTTCGCTAAAAGCCTTTCTAATTCCTCAAAACAAGTCAACTGAATATTATTAACTCTAAAATAATCAAACAAGAAAATAGCTTCAACACAAAGTCTAACAGCTAAATACTCCAATTTAGAAGCTGGATACTTTTTATATTCTGGAATATGAGCATATAGATGACGCCATTTTATAAATGAAGCCCAGCCAGGAAGAGCTGCTAAACTAGCTTTTAAATACTCTTCCCAATCTTCTCTCTTGATACCAAGCGAATCAAGTAAAACTATTAAAGCCCTTTCAGGGCAATCTGGAAGCTGTTCAAACCATTCACGTAAATGCTTATCTAGCTTTAAATCAGAATCATACAGTGCTAAAGCCTTCCATGCAGCATAAAACCCTTTCTCTCTATTAGGCATCTGCCAAACAGATATGCCTTCATCAAAAAAATGATTAAAGATTTTAATCATATAATTATTAACATCACCTAACAGATCACCACTCTCAACTCTTCTACTATGTGGGTAAACAGAAGGATTCGCTAAATTTTTAAACTCTAATTCCCTAGAAAAAAAGATCTCCCAAAGAAGTTTTTTTAAATTTATATCTTTATTTAAAACTTTTACATCTAATTCTATATCCTCTATCGCCTTCTCGAAATATTCATTCAAAGCAGCTAAGGATATTTCCTCTCTATCGTAGAGTTCTAAATATTTAGATTTTTTTAAAAAGCAATTAGCTGAAAAATATTTCTTAGCTTGCTTCGCTGCCTGAAGAAAATGCTTATCTTCAAAGCCTTTCAAAGGATTTACAGCAATGAAAGTTTTTAAAGACCAGTAAGGAGCAATAATTTCAGAGGCATTCGAAATAAGTGCCTGCACCATAGCTGAATTGAATTTTTCAGATTCGAAATTATCTACGACTTCTTTTAATTTATTACTTAGATTATATTCGCTAAAAATATCCATATGTAAATTTTCCTCAATGATAGAGATGATTAGTCTCCTTTAAATAAGCATAATCCCCCCTTGAAGAAGTATAAGTAGAAGCTTTCGCTCTCGATGAGTTCATTAAAAACGCATACAGAGGCAGTCTTAAGTTCATCGGCAGTAAACTTAAAAGATCTTTTTTAAAGTGCATAAGAGTCCAAAGCGTTATAAATACTGAACTTACAAAATAATGTAAAGCTGTAAGCCTATAAGTCTCACTGACTACAGAAGAAGCTAAAAGCTGCTCAAAGAAATGCAAGAAAGATCCATAAATAATAGCCACCACAGAAGAGCTAAGCAGTGCTAAGAAAAAAGTCAAATAAAGATTTATCGTTTTCTGAGCTTCTTTAATAATGTTAAAAGAAAGCTCTGTCAGTGCCATAGCAATAAAAATCAGAAGAATAAAACTGCTGTCTTCAAAATTAATTGAAATATGTGAAGCACCAGAAAACAAGTAAAGAGCCACAGAGGCTATGCTTAAAGATATCAAAAAATTAATACCAACGGAAACCTGCTTCATATCCTTATTTAAAGCAAGTTTTAAAATTTTCAGCTCTGAGAAAGCTGAGCCTGCTGAAAGGAAATGAAAAGCTTTAAAAAAACCGTGCATACAGAGATGACTAATAGCAGCAGGATAAAGTCCTAGACCTATCTGCATAAACATAAAGCCCATCTGTGAAATAGTAGAAGAGACTAGAACCCCTTTAACAGAGCTCTTCACGAACAGCCACAGCATAGCAGTAAAAGCAGACATTGAGCCGATAATAAATATTAAAGGCAAGCTCGCTGATTGAGTTTCTAAAGCCATAGCAAATTTAATGAGTAAATATCCTCCGCCATTCACTAAACCAGCGTGCATTAAAGCAGAGACCGGAGTCGGAGTATTGATAGACGACATTAACCAGCCATGAAAAGGCAGTTGAGCAGACTGAGTCATAGCCGTAATTATTAATAAAGCTAATAGAACACACTGGAAAAATGGATCTAGATTCGCAAAAGCAAGCAGAGTTTCTGAAATAGAAAAAGTCTTAGTTAAACTAAAACTTAATCCTATAAATAAAAGAAGACTTATAATCCCCACAGTAAAATTTTTCGCTGCTAGAATACCAGACTCTAGAGCCTGCTTCCAAAAAGCCTTATGAACTATCATCATAACAAGAATTAAATTACTAAAAGCCCATAGAGCAGCAAAAAGTAAAAGATTATCTGCATTAAACATACAGATAAGTGAAGTTATTAAAATACTTAGTCTTATAAAAAAGCCTTTATATTCAGCATCGCCACTCATATACCTCACTGAATATGCAGTAACTACCAAGCCTACTATGATTACAAGACAGCTCATAACCAAACTAAGTGCATCTATCCGAAATAAATTTTGGCTTATAAGCATCTCTTCCATCAATGACCATAATAGTTAAAGTTTATTTATTAGTAAAGTTAAAGTATTTTATCGGGGCTATTAGTTTCACTAATGATCGATTATAATAATTAATATAATGAATAATCTGGAGATTTCTAGTTTACAGTGCTTTATCGCTTTAGCCGAGCATACGAGCTTTACTCAAGCGGCGAATCGAATTAATATAACTCAATCAGCCATCTCTCAACAGATCGCTAAATTAGAAAAACAGCTTAAAACTCAGCTTTTCCACAGAGGACGCACAAATACTTTAACTCACTCTGGAGAAATACTTCTCACTTACGCAAAAGAGATTCTAAGACTAGAGCAGGAAGCTATAGATTATTTTAAAGAACCAGAATTAGAAGGTGAGATAAGATTCGGCTTGCCAGAGGATTTCGCCACAGTATTTTTACACAAAGTTCTTTCTGATTTTTCAGCTAGTCACCCACGTATCTCCGTTAGTGTAGAATGTGACCTCACCCTTAATCTCCTAAATAGCTTTAAAAAGAAACAGTTCGACCTAGTTCTAGTGAAGCTCTATGATCAAAATGACTTTCCTAATGGTGTCGAAATATGGAGCGAAAAACTAGTCTGGGTAGCAGCTCATAACTATACGCATAAAAATAAAGCTGGAGCTAAACTTCCTTTAGTCTTATCACCTAAACCCTGCGTCTACAGAGCAAGGGCCATAGAAGCCTTAGACAAGGCTAACACTCCATGGAAAATCGTTTACTCCAGCCCAAGCTTCGCCGGGGCAACAGCCGCAGTTAAAGCAGGCATGGGTATTACAGTACTGCCTTTAAATATGGTTCCTAGTGGGCTTGATATATATAGAGATAAATCTCTGCCCGACTTAGAGGATACCCATATTACTTTGCTTAGTAAAGAGAATGCTAAGAAATCAGTAAAGTCTTTTGCTGATTATGTTTTGAAGCAGTTGCATTAGGAAAAGCCTTTCACGAAGCAGTAGACGATTATTTAGAAATCTGCGAAGCTCAAGGACGTAAGCCCGAAAAAATATTTAAAGGCTCTTTTAATATAAGAATAAAACCTGAAATTCATCGCCAAATCAGCATTATGGCGGCAGAAAAAGATATTAATGTTAACAAATTTATTTCAGATATTTTGGAAGCATCTGTTAAAAGTATTTAATTTCCGAAATAATAAACTCCGTAAAATAACCAATATCATCCTCTAACTGAGATCTTTCCAGAGCTTTAAAATAATCATTACGCCTCTCACTTTTGATAGTGAGCCAATTATAACTATCATTAATAAAAGCAATATTCATTAAAAAACGTGAAATGCGTCCATTGCCGTCTGAATGCGGATGTATACTGACATAAAAGTAATGCAAGAATATACCTAAAAGAAAACCATCATCAAGATCTTTGGTATATTTAAAAAGCTCATTTAACAAAAAAGGAATTTTCTCATAATTGGGTGGAACATACATAGAGCCTTTGATACTAACTAAATGCTTACGATAAACATCCCTTTCTACATCTATAACTTTTGCATTTAGACTAGGCTTCCACAATTCTTCAAACAATTTTCGCGCTAAAGTCTCACTAACAGTAAATTTCGCATCATTTAACTTTTTAATATAATCTAAAGTATTCATAAAACCTTTAGCAGCCAACTGATCCTTTAAAGTCGCTTCATATTTATGACTAGGCTCATGCGTCTCTAAAAAACGAATTAGAGATTGAGTTACAGTGTAACCTTCTATAGTTAAACTATGATAAGTATCTTCTACTGAGACTCCATCTATATCTTTAGCTGTAAGTTTCTTTTTTAACTTCACTGGCTTTTTAATAGCCTGAAGATATTTAATAGCCTTTAATAAAGATATTTCAAAGCGGTTTATATAAGCTGGTCTTTCAAGCGATAGGGGCAGAAGGTAATCTTCAAAAGGATTTTTAACTGGCACTGTGACTTTATAAATTTTATAAAGCTCCTCTAATTCTAAGCGAATAGTAAAATCCCCTAGAGCCCTCAGAGCGCCTATCAGCCTTGCAAGCAAGACATCTGATCTCTGTTTTTTAAAATAGTTTAATATATACTCCTCATCACGGTCAGAATCACGGATAAAAGAAATTAATTCATTTTTATAATTTTTATAATCACTTAAAGTCGCATGAATAATAAGATACTCGGGTCTAAGTAAGAAAACTGGCTTTAATAATAAGGCTTTTTTAATTAGAGGTTTTTCTGTAAAGTTTTTATCATAACTAGCGTAAATTTCGAAATCCTCAGTAAGCTTGATAATACGATTTGATTTAGCTTGAGTACTAATACTGATCTGCTTTAGATTTATACTAAAATCCTCTAATAATAATTTATAAGCATAGGCACCAGTACAGTACCAACCTTCAGGAAAAGCTATATTTAAAAACTCTACTACTATAAGCCAAAAATTAGCTTTCAGTGCTTTAGACTCCATGTCTTCACTGTGTTTCAGAAATATATACTGTTTATTAATTTCACCGATAAATTTCTGAGAATAGAGATATGAAATTATTTCTGTATCTATATCACTTTTTTTATGAACTAATTTAGCCTTTTTAAGATTTAACTTTAGCCATTCAAGAGCTTTCTTTTCAATATTAACTAGAGATTCATTCATTATATTAATTATAGTGGAAGTGTTATATTTTTTTTAGTTAATCCCTTATATTATTTTTAGCACATTCATTATATTATTCCCAGTTAAATCTTGCCTTAAGAATTTCCACATCCAAAAAGTGCCTAAATTTATGAATAATTCACTAAAAAATAAATTCCCGTTACTTCATTAAGAAAATTTAGTGAATAAATTGCATTACGTAATAATATGATAACATCGTTAATGTAATCTTATAACAATAGTGAGATTCAACAAGACCTAAAAAGCCCCAGACCTTTTAACTAGCCTTCATGCTAAACGCCACTCTTAGCTCAAATAATCACGCAGCTTTAGATACTTACATTAAGACTCTAAGCGGAAAGAGAATATCTGATTTAGAACAGAATCCAGAGCTGAGAGATTTCGTAAAAGAATATCAGTCTAAATATGGCTTTCACCTACATCTTAAGAATGGAGATGAGCTAGATCCCTGTGATGGTGATCATCATCATAGGCCTAGTACAGATACACTTAAATCTTTACATGAAGAGGATAAGCATAGTCATAATCATGGCGCATCAAAAACCCAAGAACCTAAACACGATATACAGCACACTCACGCCCACGAAGCCCATAATCACACAGAGCATCATAGCCATAATCACGCCCACGATAAAGAAAAAAAAGGATTTCTAGAAAAGTTAATAAGTAACATTTCTGAAAATGAATCTATCCCTAAAGCATTAAAGCCTATACTCGCTAGAGCCACTATAAATACTGCAAATATTTTCCTAGCCCAAGGACTCAGTCTGCCACTGCATCATATACATAGTCCTAACGAAATTACGAATGGCTCTGCAGTCGCTGCCATGCATTTACTAAATTATGGCACTCAAAAATGGGAAAGCCTAGCAAAAAATTTACTTACCATAATACCCTTCGTAGCTTTACACAGAGTAGTAAAAGTCCCTAGCTTCGTAATGAGATCAGCTCTAGGACTAGCGATCAGCCTAAGCGAGCAGCTCACTCAAGGTGATAAAAGTAAAAATACTCTAGATAAAATTAAAGAGACCTTTACTAAAGATGCTTCTAAATTCTTAGTTAAACTAGCACAGATGGAAAGCATGTTAAATACGGCGATCCCATTAGGGCAGACTATCGCTAAAAATGTCCCGAATAAAGCTTTAGCTTTTATTAGCCAAAACCTAGTAATGGCTGGGGCTTTCACTCTTATCCCCGAGTTATTTAAAGCATTTAAGAAAGATACCGATAAATCTCATCCTGACCTAAATCACGCTGCCCTCAGTGCTGAACTTCTAGAATGTCCAGTATGCGGTGAAGCACATGCCGCAAATGTACACCTAGCCGAAATTTCAGAAGGGGTCAGTATCGCAGGAGCTAACAATGCTAGCGAGCAGGATAATTTACACTCTTTAGTGCATCACGGAGGGCTTCACTAAATGGTTTTAGGTCTACTAAAGAATCTACCAATTTTAAATTCCTTTTTAGCTAAGCCTGCTAGTACTAAAGAAAGCCTAGAAACTGAAGCCTCAGCGAAAGCTAACGAAAAAGCTATAGCACAGGAAGGCTTAAAGCCTTTATTTATAGTAGTCTTACCAGCAGAAGGTGATTTTTCAGAATTAAAAGCTAAGCTTAAGGAAAAGTTTAATGGTAGAGATCTGCGTTTCGAGCTAGATCCAGAGTTGAAAAAGCCGAAGCTCTATATTCTAAAGCCAAATGCTTTAGCTAAAAGAAATTTAGAGATAGCTTTAGATAAAGCTTTTATTAAGAATAATTATAAAAGTATAGAACTTAGTGGAGATGCAAATAAGCTCGGGGAGAGCTTAGTCAAGACTATGAGTAGTGAGCTTATTTCTTTAAAGGGGGCTGAGCGAAAGATAGAGTATGCGCAGAAAGAGGCAGAGAAAGCTAATTCACGTCAGACTTTAGAGAAATTGAGTCAAATGGGAGTGCATGTTTGTTCGGCAGAGTGTGAAGAGCACAAGCAGATACTTTCAGAAAAACAGATAAAGAGTGTTAGGGATGCTCTTAGTGGTGCGAGTAATTCCAAGCCTAAAACATCAGTAAATCCTTCACGCAACACAACACAAGTTCAAGCAGGACAAAAAAGAAAAGAAGACCTAAAAGCTTTTTTTACAAAATCACAAAAATTCGAAGATAATCATCTTGATCATAATGAACTTATTCAAGCAAGTAATTCCATTTATCTGATTCGTAATCATAATCCAGATAAGAACATTGACCTAGCGAAGATAGAGCTTACTTTCGCCCACAGAGATAATACTACTGATAATTTCACAATACGGCGATTACCTCTTATGGATTTTCTAGATGGTCTAGAATTACCAGCTAGCTCAGAGGAAATTAATAATAAAAATTTCCACTCCAATGAATTCCATAAGAAGATAGACCCTCAAAGTTCATTATCACTACTTGACGCGATAGAACAGAAAAATTCCTCACAAGTAGAAACTGCCATTCAGGAATCTAAAAAGAAAGAAGAAGAACAATTAAAAAGCCAAATAGAACAACAACTTAAAAGCATTGCTAGGCAAATAAGAACATATATTAAAAAAACCGAACAAAAAAGTGTAACGCCACTCATAAAGCTCAATAGTTTTAGTACAGGACTCCAGCAGCAGGTAGAAGAATTTAGAGTTAAAAACTTGGCAACAAATATAAAAAATTTATTTCAAGTAATTTCATCTCCAACAAATCAAGAGCAATTTAAAAATCTTGATGGGAAAATCGCACAAGAATATAGAGATACTAGAATTAGAATCGCTAAAGAGCTTGATGTAGATGAACTACTCGGTGCTAGCATTACAGATAAAGATAGTCCTGAAGCAAAAACAGAGAAAGAAAGCATATTAGGACAGCTAGAACAATCCGATCCAATAAGCCAAAAAATCAATCGTGAGTTAGCTCAACGAGATGATTTTAAAAACTCAAAAGACCCTAAAACCGGAAAAGAAGAACACGACAAACAAGTAGGCGGAATCGCTCTCACTGGACAGCTTTCATTTATAGATCGAAAAGATTTTCATGAAAGAAATCAAACCTATAAAGACTTTCCAGAATTACCAGAGAGCTGGAAGACAGAACCTGATTCACCTAAAACTACTACTCAAGAGACCCAGACAAATCACAATCCAGTAAGCAATACTCCACAAACTACAGCACAGGAGCCTACTAAAACCAGTACAGAGACTATCAATCACCATACAGAAGCAGCTACTAGTCACCCAAGTGAGCTAGTGAACCCAGCAGCAGAAGAGAACCTAGATAGAGAAAATAAAACGCAGTTATAATACAGGAAGAAAGCCTCATGCCCCATCTACACCCACACCAAGAAAACTTCATCGAAAAAGCCCTAGAGAAACTAAAGCAGCATGCCTTTAAATCCACTAGGGCACGCAATGATATTTTAGAAGCTATCGCCAAATACGATAAAGCCCTCTCTGCATACGAGCTTCAGGATTTACTAAAAAATGAAGGGAAAAATTATTCAGCGATCACTATATATCGGGTCATAGAGACGCTTTTAGAATTAGATATAGTGCATAAAGTTCATTCGATAAATAGTTTTATGAAATGCTGTGAGCATAAGAATCACCTACATCGCCTACTAGTCTGTAAAAGCTGCCATAGCGTGAAGCCCGTAGAGAGAGCAGCTACAGAGCTTCATATAAATGGCTTTGCGCAGATAGAAGTTATTGATGAAGTTTTAGGTCTCTGCGAGAAGTGCCATTAAGAAAAACCCTGATAACCATGTAAATCAAACACTGGTGTTTCTAAAATGCATGGTTGTTTAAGCAGAAGATTAGAAGGAAAGTTAGAAAAAAGCCTTAGCGCTCACCTGTAGTGGCTATATTAGGACCTAGGCGATGTGATAAACCGACATTGGCTAAATCTTAGCTTTACATTCGAGATAGTGGCTTATTTCATAATTTAATTAAGGTTGATAATTTTGCAAGCCTGCTTGCCCACCCTAGAACCCTGAAAATTATCCAAAGATCTATAGATAAAACACAAGCTAAACTCCTGCACTCCACTCATCAGCTAAAACCTCTGCCTGACTAAGAATCAAGCTTACTGCATCTTCTGCTTTATCTGGCGGATAACCGTATTTCTGAAGAGTTCTTCTAACTATGATTCTCAAACTCGCTCTAATACTCTCTCTTTTCTGCCAGTCTACAGTAGTGGATTTCCTAAGCTTTTCAGTAATTTCTTTAGCTATCATTTTTAGAGTCTCATCACCTAAATCTTTAGCACTAGAATTATTATTTAAGGCATCAAAAAAAGCGAGTTCATCACTACTAAGCCCCATAGATTCAGCATAAGCAGCATCTTCAGAGCATTCTTTAGCCATATTTAAGAGTTCTTGCAAGGCTTTTAAATTAGTAATAAAACCTTGATGATATCTTAAAAGGGTCTCTTTGAGCCTATCAGCATATTTCTTCTCTTTAATTAGATTAGTCTTAAATTTAGCTTTAATATGATCTGCTAGAAGTCTTTCTAATAGCTCTAAAGCTAAATTTTTATGCGGCATCTCTGCGACTTCTTTTAGAAACTCTGGCTCTAAAAGGCTAATATCTGGTCTATCAATACCACATAATGAATACAAGTCTGTGACTTCATCTGCGACTATAGCATTATCTAAAATCTGTTTCAGGGTAGAATCTTTAGTTCTTGCTTTGCGTTTTTTATCTACATTAGTGAGTTTACTAATAAAGACTTTTACTGTATTTAAAAATGCTATTTCTTCTTCATATTCGAAAGCCTCTTCCATAGTAGAACATAAAGAATTAGCGATATTAAGAGCGAGAATTAAATCAAAGAACCTTCGTTTACCATCCTCTAAGCCAATAATATAATCTGCGGCAGGAACTAATAATTCTTTAGCTTTAGTTTTATAAGCTGAATAATCAAAGCCGCTAGATCTAGGAGTTTTTTTAAATAGTGTTCTAATTAAATCTAGTTTTTCTTTTAGTATAGTGAAAGCTGCATTTAAATCTTGAGTAGGCTGTCCTTTACCAGATGAGTCAGTATAAGTCTTATAAGCCTCTTTCAGGTTATTAAATATCCCTATATAATCTACGATTAAGCCACTAGGCTTATCTTTAAAGACTCTATTTACTCTAGCTATAGCCTGCATTAGATTATGTCCTTTCATCGGCTTATCTACATACATAGTCGTACAGCAAGGCACATCAAAGCCAGTTAGCCACATATCTCTAACTATGACTAATTTAAGTGGATCACTCGGATCTTTAAAACGTTTCTCTAAATCTTTTCTAGTGCTTTTATTATACACATGCTTAGAAATATGCGGAGCATCTGAAGGAGAACCAGTCATGATGATCTTTATAGCTCCTTTATTAGGATTATCATCATGCCATTCTGCTTTTAATTTAATAATTTCATCATACAGGCTTACACAGATCTCTCTAGACATAGTGACTATCATAGCCTTGCCACTCAGCTTAGATTCTCGTTCATCATAGTGTGAGATTAGATCTTGAGCTATTTTCTCTAATCTATTTTTAGCTCCTACTAATTTTTCTAATTTACTCCATTTGATTTTAGCCTTTTCCTGAAACTCTAAATCCTCCTCATTTTCAGGGACATCTTCTAACTCAGCAGAAAGATTATTAATTTCATCATTATTAAGATCCAGTCTAGTTAAGCGTGGTTGATAGTATATAGGCACTGTAGCCTCGTCATCTACAGCATCTTTAATATCATAGATAGAGATATAATCTCCGAATACCGCTCTAGTATCTTTATCTCTTAATGATATAGGCGTGCCAGTAAAGCCGATGAATGTAGCATTAGGAATGGCATCCCGTAAATGCCTAGCGTAACCATATTTATAAATACCTCGCTTATGGTCTAATTGAGCATTTAAGCCGTATTGGCTGCGATGTGCTTCATCTGAAATAACCACTATATTATCTCTAGAGTTTAAAACTGGGTGCCTTTCTTCATCTCCAGAAAGAGTGAATTTATGGACAGTAGTAAATATAATCCCGCCTACATCCCTTGCAGCTAAAGCTTCTCTAAGCTCTAGTCTATTTTCAGCTTGAATCGGCTCCTGCCCGAATAACTCTTTAGTGTTACAGAAAGTGCCGTATAACTGCCCGTCTAAATCATTTCTATCAGTAACTACTAATATAGTCGGGTTTTTCAGGGCTGCTAATTTAATTAATTTAGCTACATAACAGCACATAGAGATACTTTTTCCAGATCCCTGTGTATGCCAGATCACACCTGCTTTTTTACTATTTACTTCGACTTTCGCTCTTAAGACTAAAGCTGTAGAATTACTAGCTTCTTTTAAAATCGCTCCAGAAGCGATTAATGTAGCTTTCACAGCCTCTCTTACTGCATGGAATTGATGATAAGCTGCAATTTTTTTAATAATTTTAGATTCTTCATTAGTCTCAAAGATAATAAAATAGCGAATGTAATCTAATAACATTTCCAAATTAAAGAATCCTCGAACTAAAGTCTCTAACTGCCATTCATGCTTAGGCTTATCAAGCTCATTTTTAATAGCCTTCCATGGAGTAAATCTTTCTTCATTAGCAGTAAGTGAGCCTAAGCGTGCTGTCACTCCATCACTAATTACTAAAGCCTCATTAAAAATAAATAAGTCAGTAATTTCTTCTTTATAGACCTGTAATTGATTAAAAGCATTCCAAATATCAGCATCTTCTCTACTAGGGCTTTTCAGCTCAATTACGAATAAAGGCAAACCATTAATAAAACATACTATATCTGGTCTTCTTAGCTGTTTAGAACCTTTTATCGTAAACTGGTTTACAGCTTTAAAAGAATTTACTTTATTATCAAAGTCCTCAAAGTCAATCAGGAAAAGCTTATCATCGACCAGCTCCCCATCTATTTTATACTTCACATCAATTCCATCTAAAAGTAATTTATGAAAAGCCTTATTATTAATGATTAAATCTAAAGAATCTGGTCTTGCAAGCCTAGTAATGGTCTCAGTGATAGTCTCTAAAGGGATTTGTGGATTAATCCTCTCAAGAGCAGTGCTTAAAGTCTTTTTCAGAAGCACTTCAGTATAGCTGTCACGCTCTGGATTAGCACTATCTGGAGCTATATCTATTTCGTGAATGACATCCCAGCCGAGAGATTGAAACCATGGCAAGCAGTATTTTTCTTCTAATTCAGTTTCGGTGATCATGGGTTATTGTTTTGGTGAATTGATTTTTTCAGCACATTATCGAAATCACTTTCTAATAGTTTATCTTGAAGAATGCGATATTTTTCCAGGGCTGTCTCATTCTAAAATATTTCAAGAATCCATACAGACGTAAGTCTGGCCAAATCTGTAAAGTCATGTCTCAATAGAGGAATGGTAAAAGAGATAGAGGATATAGGAATAGTCGAATGTTTTGAGGATTTGGAAG
>JAGWWP010000001.1 GCA_018970325.1 Cyanobacteria bacterium REEB446
ACAGTTGGCACTGGTAGTGTAACTTCTACTTCGATACTAGATGGAACGATTAAGACGGTAGATCTAGAAGATGGCAGCGTAACAAACGCAAAACTGGCTACTGATGCGGTAACAAGTAACAAGATACTAGATGGAACGATTAAGACGGTAGATCTAGAAGATGGCAGCGTAACAAACGCAAAACTGGCTACCGATGCGGTAACAAGTAGCAAGATACTAGATGGAACGATTAAGACGGTAGATCTAGAAGATGGCAGCGTAACAAACGCAAAACTGGCTACCGATGCGGTAACAAGTAGCAAGATACTAGATGGAACGATAACAGGAGCGGATATTGAAGATGGAACGATAACAGGAGCGGATATTGAAGATGGAACGATAACAATCGCTGATTTGAACGAAGCGGCAAAAAATTATTTTAATACTACTGTGCCAGATGGAAGCATAACCAATCCTAAATTAGCTAATGGTGCAGTAACTACAAATAAACTTGGTATAAGTGCAGTAAAATCGTCTAATATTGCTGATAATGCTGTACTAGAATCAAATATAATGTTCGGTGCGGTAACTAGTAGTAAAATCTTGGATCAGACTATACAGACAGAAGATCTTGATTTAGCAATAATTACTCAAAATAGGTTAGCGTTTGGTGCTGTTACTTCTGTCAAAATAGCGGATGGAACGATAAAAATGGAGGATTTAGACTCATCATTAAAATCAATGTTATCATCAAGCTCATTATTAAAATCTTCGTCTACAGTTGGTACTGATAGTGTAACTTCTGCTTTGATAGTAGATGGAACGATAAAAAAAGAAGATCTGGCTGATGGCTCAGTTACGAACAGTAAGATCGTTAGTGTTGATGCTTCTAAGATCACAGGTACAGTCCCAGCAGGTTTAACAACTGTTAAGGGGGTGTTAGCGAAATCTACACTAGATTTCAAACCTGATCACAGTTACTTTACTAAAGTAATGACTGCAAATACGACGTTTACGGCTATTAATCTTAAACAGGGCAATAGGTATGTTTTAAAACTTAGTGGTGCTTTTCTACCAACATTCCCTTCTTACTTTTTATTAAATTCAAGGTCTACTTATAACCCTAAACTTCAAAACTATTTCCAATTTGAAGTTATAGATGATTCTGTGGGTACTCCGTTGGTAATTGTAAGATTAAATCAAAAGCCTATGTAAAACTCAGTTAACATGGTTTAAGTTTTATAAATGAGAAAAGAGAGTAGGAGTAAAATCTTACTCTTTTTTGTAGCACCGTTACATAATTTTAAGTTTTGACTTTTGGCTCAGGCTTTAAACTTATATTTTTAAAACCTAGAATTCTCTAAAACCCTCTCAGCACCCCAAAATTCACCAGCTGGAATTAACTCTATAAGTGAGAAAAGCATTTTTCTTAATTTACCTATATTTTCATTAAATACTCCCATGACGGCAGCGTGACTAACAGGCTCGCAATCAGCAACCACACCACTATCATAATCAGTAACTAAAGAAATATTCACGCAAGCCATGCCAGCTTCCCTTACTAGATGAGCTTCTGGGTATTGAGTCATATTAATAATGTCCCAATTCATTTTAGTGAACCACTCAGACTCAGCTCTACTACTGAATCTTGGGCCATTAATAACTACGACCGTACCTTTTTCATGAATCTCTATGTTATTTGCTTTACCAGCTTTTATAGCGAGTTGTCTTAACTCTTCAGTATAAGGATAAGCTGGGCTGACGTGGGTTACTATAGGACCATCGAAAAAGGTATCGACTCTGCCATTGGTTCTGTCTATCCATTGATCAGCTATAACAAAAGAGCCAGGGGCGATGTGTTTCTGTAGGCTGCCTACGGCACAGGGGCAGATAACAGAACTCACTCCGAGTTTTTTCATCGCTGTTACATTCGCTCTGTAATTAATTTTATGAGGGGGAATACCATGTTCTCTGCCATGGCGAGGGAGAAAGGCGACTTTCTTGCCAGCATATTCACCTAAAAAAACTTTATCTGAGCAGGGACCATACTCCGTTTCTACATTAATGGGCATGACGTTATCTAAAAAAGAGTAAAGACCACTACCTCCGAAAATACCTATATCAGCTTTATATTTAGTTGCCATGAAAAGTATTATATACCTGCTGCTTTTAAACTGCCCCATTAAAATATATTTTTATCTCAGGCTTTTGAAATGCTCTTCTTGAAAGACGGTTATATCCTAAATGCAATTTACTGGGAGCAGTTTATATAGAATCAACTATTGTAAGGATACTCAAGAAGAATTTTAAATAGCTCTATCTAGATAGAGTCTTCGATCTTCTACGTATAACTATATAGTGCTAAGAGGAATGTATTCAGCAAGTGGCGCAATGAAAATGAATGCTTTAGAGCAGCAGATTCTGTCGGATAATCTTGCGAACATTAATACGACTGGATTCAAAGCTGAAAAGGTTTCTTTCAGAAGCTTTAAGCCGAATTTGGTTAGAGGTGATGATAATAAGATAGTGGGGAGCATGGTCGCTGGCGTAAATGTGCACTCTACTCATAATAATTTTTCTCAGGGTTCTTTACGTTTAACGAATAATCCATTAGATGTAGCTATTACGGGTGAAGGTTTGTTCGCAGTAGAAACACCATCTGCTGATATACAATACACTCGTAATGGGCATTTTAGTGTAGACAAAGATGGTTTTATGACTAATGCTCATGGTGATAAGCTTTTAGATCAAGGGCTTTCTCCGATAGTATTAGATATGAGAAATACGTCTGATATAAGTATTAAAAAAGATGGCAGCATACTTGCTGACGGCGAGTCGGTGACGAGGCTTACGACATTTAAATTTCCACAAGGTGCTGGTATTTTACGCTTGGCTGGTGATAAGTTTGATTTAAGCGATGATGGTATGGTTATGCAACAAGCAGTAGGTGACTCATTTCATCAGGGCTTCTTAGAGGAATCGAATGTTAATGCAGTTAAATCTTCGACAGATATGATTAAAGTTATGCGTCATTATGAGGCAAATCAGCGCTCTTTAAAGACACAGGCTGATACTTTAAGACTTTTAATTGATGTGGGAAGACTTTAAGTATATAGCTGTCTCTTACTGGTATTTAAAGATAATTAAGGGGCGAAGTTTTTAAAGCTACAATAGGGAGAATGTCTAACTATTTAAAAGCGATTTTTGCTGGTGGCTGTTTCTGGTGTACTGAAAGTACTTTCGCTAAAGTTTCGGGTGTTATCGAAGTTCTACCAGGTTATATCGGTGATGGAGCCTATAATGCTAATTATGATGCGGTTTCTACAGGAAGAACTAAGCATTACGAAGCTATAGAAATTACTTATGATCCTGATAAAGTAAGCTACGAGCAGCTTTTAGAAGTTTTTTGGAGGGAAATAGATCCTACTGATCCAGATGGACAGTTCGCAGATAAGGGACCTCAGTATAAATCAGCGATTTTTTATATTACAGAAGCAGAGAGATTTTTAGCAGAGGAGTCGAAGAAAGCTTTAGAAGAGTCTAAAAGATTTTCTAAGCCTATAGTTACTGAAATACTCTTAGCGAAAGAATTTTATGTAGCAGAAACTTATCACTGTAGATATTATGAGAAAAATTCACAGCATTATAAAATGTACAGAAAAGGCTCTGGCAGAGAGGACTTTCTAAAGCGAGTTTGGGGAGATAATGTTTTTCTTTCTTAGAAAGTCTAATACGGTAGGTAAGCCTCTGAGAAAAGATACTAAAACGCTTAAGTAAACGATAGGCTCTACTATATTAAAATCTAGAACTGGATTAGGAATAAATTTAGATAAGTAAAGTGGACTCCAAGCTAGTCCTGTAAACATAAGAACTTTAAGCACGCCAGAGACAGCACGCATAAACCGACTACCCCTTAAAAAGCTATCCCCAAGTGGTTTAGCATCTTTAAAACTTAAACTATCGATTATTATTCCACGTAATAAAAAGAAGTAAAAAACCCAAACAGGAAGGCTCTTAAAGATAAAAGCGAAATATAGCATAAACAGTAGCTCTACAGCTCTATCACAGTAAATATCTAATTTAGCTCCTAATGGACTTTCTTGTTTCATGCTTCTTGCGATAAACCCGTCTAAACCATCCAAAGCGATAATGGCAAGTATCATTAAAGAAAAGAAAAGGGTGTCATTTTCAGTTTTATTAGAGCAAAGAAAGTAATAACAGCTTAGAGGAGCTAGTGGGACTCTCAGAAGGCTTATTAGATTAGCGAGGGTGAAGAGCATTAGTTTTGTTTATATTTTGATAAACTTATTCTGAAAATGATCAGGAAATTAAATCAGGTCTAAGCTTAGTCGCTTCATTTAAATAGATGTGTTTAACTTCTGCTTGTGAGGCTGGAAGATTACACTGAATCAGTATCCTAATGCAGAGCGGTAGCATTCCTGTAATTTCAGGTTCTTGCGAAGTAAAGAAAGGAACGTGTTTCCAGTTCATTCCCTGCCTAATAGCTGAAGAAGCGTTCAGAGAGCGAATATCTGAAGTCATAGTCAGGAAAATCATGACTATATTCTCTTCTTTTTCGATACTATTTTTATTAAGAATCTCCTGAACCATTTCTAAGCAGGCAGATCTTATCTGCTCAGGATTATCCTGTGCTACAGTAGTGGCTCCACGAATGGCGACTAGGCTCATGTAGATTAAGTTTAATATATTTAGCTTTTTTTATTCTGGTTTTAAAACTAAAAACTCAGAGACTAGAGCATTGAAATCTTCAGCGTAGTCGTTGTAAGCACTGACGAAGCCGATAGTATGTTTACTACCGAAAAACTGCTCCATTGCTTCATTGAAATATAAATCATTAAAATCACTGTATTCTGTACTGAGGATAACGCCTAAAGTTTCCTCGAAGGCTTGTGGGTCGAAGTCCAGTAATTTGCTTCTAAAAGTATAAAATTCATTAACAGCATTTTGAATATATTCCTTAGATAGCTGAATATCAGCATTACTTCTTAAAGCGGCGACTTTACTTTGGCTTTCTATGGATGAACCTATCATTTGATTAATTCGCCCTCTTACATAAAGATCCTTAAGAGATAGAATTTCTATACAGTATTCTTGTAGTTTTTTGCCTCTCATACTAACTTTATATTCGTTATATTTATTTGACTTTAACTACAGAAAAGGTATTAGTTCATTTGCTAATATAGCTTAGATGGAGACTAAGGCAATACATAAGTCCCCTTGGGGTACTTGGCAAGTACTAGAGGATTCTGAGCTTTATAAAGTTAAGAAAATAAGAATCGATCCCTTACAGAGATTGAGTTATCAGAAGCATTTTAAACGAGAAGAAAACTGGTTTGTTGTGGAAGGTACAGCAGAGGTTATAGTGGATGGGGTAGAAAAAATCCTCCAAGTGGGTGATTTTATTCATATACCGCAAGAAGCATTACATCGAATTAAAAATATTAGTGAAGTGGAAACATTGGTTTTTATTGAGATTCAGCGTGGTACTTACTTTGGTGAGGATGACATAGTTAGAATTACTGATGATTATGGGCGTTCATAAAGGGTATAATCTCTTTTATGGCAGAAAAAAAAGGTAATTTCTTCTTTACATCAGAGTCCGTTAGCGAGGGGCATCCTGATAAAATTTGTGATCAAATATCTGATGCAGTTTTAGATGCGATTCTAGCAAAAGACTCTAAGTCTCGCGTTGCTTGTGAAACTTTTTGTACGACAGGGCTTGTAATAGTTGGTGGAGAAATTACGACTTCTTGCTATGCGCCAGTAAATGAGATAGCTAGAAATAAAATTAGAGAGATAGGTTACACAGGTAAGTCTAGTGGTGGCTTTGATGCTGATACTTGTGCGGTTATGGTAACTTTAGATCAGCAGTCAGCTGATATTTCCGCTGGTGTAGATAATTCTATAGAGGTTCGTTACGGAGAGTCTTTTGAGAAGAGTGTAGGAGCTGGTGACCAAGGTCTTATGTTCGGTTTCGCTTCTAATGAGACAGAGGAGTATATGCCTATCGCTATTACTCTTGCTCACGAGATTATGAAGAAATTAGCTGATGTTCGTAAGAATCACCCAGAAGTTACTTACCTTAGACCAGATTCTAAATCCCAGGTTACAGTTGAGTATAGAGATGGAGTGGCTGCGAGGATAGATACTATAGTAGTTTCTACTCAGCATGATCCAGTGGTCAGAGGCGAAGAGGATAATAAGAAAGTTCAAGAGATTATCGCTAAAGATATTCAGAAATATGTTTTAGATGAAATTATTTCTAAGTCACCGATTAAGACAGATGCTAATACTACTTATTTCTTTAATCCATCTGGTAGATTTGTCGTGGGTGGGCCGCAGGGTGATGCAGGACTTACTGGCAGAAAAATTATAGTTGATACTTATGGTGGCTATGCAAGACATGGTGGCGGAGCTTTTTCTGGTAAAGATCCTACTAAAGTAGATAGGTCAGCGGCTTATGCGGCAAGACATGCGGCGAAAAATATTGTAGCTGCGGGTATCGCTGATCAGTGTGAGATTCAGATTTCCTATGCTATTGGTGTGGCTAATCCTACAAGTATTTATGTGAATACTTTTGGAACTAGTGAATATTCTGATGAAGTGATCATCGGGTTGGTGCAAAAAGTATTCGATTTTAGACCACAGAAGATAATCGAGAATTTTAACTTACAGAATTTACCGAAAGAGCGTGGCGGAAGATTCTATCAGGATGTGGCTAAATATGGTCATTTCGGTAGAAAAGATTTAGATTTACCTTGGGAAAAGTTAGATAAAGTAGAAGAGCTTAAAAAAGTTTTAGCTCAAGACTTTAATCTTTCTTTATCAAAATAAGAGATATTAAAAGAACTTTAATAGTTAAGAAATTTCCTTAACAAGTAAAGCTGTAATGCGGTATCTTTATAATTTGCTGAAAATTTTTTCAGTTAGATAATATCGCAAAATGGAAGTAGCAGGTTTAGCTCATAACCTTAGAGATGCGTGGAAACACCCACGTCTTTTCTTAGCACGTGGATTAGAACAGCATAGAACTGCTGTTAATGAAGCTCTTGAAAAAATCAACTCTGCTGGTTCTGGAAAAGAATTACCCGCATCTTCAACACAGGAACCTTTTACAGATACAGCTGTAGCTAATCCTCTTATCTCAAAGCTTCACACATTGAATAGGGCTTCTGTAGGGACTTTAAAGCAAATAACACTTAGAGCTGCTGGTAAAGTTTCGCCGCGTGATGAAGCTGATTTTAAAGAATTGCAAGGCTTAGCCCAAAAGTATAAAGATATACTCGGTGATATATTAAGTAATCGCATAGGGCAGTTGACTAAAGGGGGAGAAGATTTAGAAGACAGGAAAAAGGGCTTGAAAGGCTTTGCTACTGAGGTTCTTAATTCTTTAAAAATACTTGGAGATGATCAGTTCGGGCAAGATGCTTCTAGGCAGAGAGTTTTAGCAGGATTAGAATATTCTTTTAAAAATCCAGATATATTAGAAGATATTTTTAATCCAGTAAGAATTATTTCGGAATCTTTCTCTCTTTATAATCAAATATTAAAACTGACTAAACAGGCTATGGCTGTTAATGAAGCTACTCATGAAAAAAGTGCAAAGGAGATTATTTCCTATCTCAAAGATCAAAAAGGTTTAAAAGCTAAGGAGATAAAGCTTTTGCTTGAAGATATGGTGAAAACTTCTATGATTTTCACTTCACACCCAACGCCTGGTGTACCAGTTGATAGAAGAACTCATTTAGACGAGATTTCAAAGACACTTGAAAAACATTTTATAAAGACTAACCGTAAAAATACCGAGATTCTAGAAGCGAGCTCAGAGAAAGGTAATATTAAAGAGCATTTAGTAGCTTTAATTAAAAGTCTACTTTTTAATGATCAGCCAATTACTCCATTAAATGAAACGCAATATTTAATTGATAATTTAGGACAGTTAATGAAACAGTTACCACGTTTTGTTATTGCTTTAGAGAACGCTTATCAGGCAAGTTTTCCAGAGGAAGAGAATAATATACTTTCTTTAAGTAATATTTTAAATGTTAGAAAATGGACTACTACTGATGCAGATGGTAATCCTAGTAATAATCTTTCAGAATATTTAAAATCTTTTACAGAGAAGAGGCTAGATTCATTTAAGGCTTACCAAGCTGCTTTGAAAGAATTAATTACGGGTTATACAGAGTCTTTTGGCGAGGGCGTTACGATGCATCATGATCTGGGCGAGAGTGGAGGAGTGGGAAACAGGAATTTTAATACTCTTTATGAACAGTTTGTTCAGGGAACAGGGAGAAAAGATGCTTATAGAGTTTTAATGCAGAATTTTGGATTAAACAAACATGAGCAAAAGCAGACAGAGGATTTAGAAGAAAAAAAATGTGCTAAACCACTGATGAAGATTTTAGAAGAAAATATTAGTAAGTTAAAAACAATAGGTGAAGAATTAGAGGATATTAATGTTACTGAAGAGCGGTTAAAGGCTCTAAGAGATGAACTTTTAGTTCTTACAGAAAACTTCTCCATAAAAGATTTCTTAGAACCGTTACGTGCAATAGAGAAAAATAAGCGTCATTCTTTTGAGACATGTAAGGACTGTTATTATAAGGGAATTCCAGATGGATATAACACAAGAGCATTTATAAAAGCGATTAAAATTTTTGGTGATAGTTTCGGGGCTGCTGATATACGTCAGGGAGCGGATTATGTTAGTGTCATGGCAAAAGCTCTTGAAAATCAGGGAGGACTAACTGAGTATAATTATGATGATAATAAGCTCAGGGAAAGGGTTTTACAAACCAATGACTTGCTGGAATCAGTTAAATTAGGAGAGATTAGTCGTTTAATACTGAGTATGACTAAATCTTCTGAAGACTTAACTAATGCTCTTTCTGTTTCTGAGCAGAAGGGGCTTTTCAAGCCAGCAGAACTTAATAGTGGCGATAGTTCTTCTAATAAAAAATGGAAACTGCCAGAAAGCTCTCTAGAAATAGTTCCTCTTACAGAGCTAATACCAGATTTAGATAAGGCCTATAGTGAGACGACGATTAAACCCCTTACTGATCCTAAATTTAGGCAGTATTTAATCGCTAATAATGGTGTTTTAACGAAAATGTATGGTCCTTCTGATAGTGGAAAGTGGTCTGGGCCTTTCCCTTCATGGTCGGGGATGTTAAAGGCTCAGTATTTTGATTCACGGGTTATTGAGATTTTTAATGATTTTCTAAAAGAAAAATTAGATAAAGCCAAGCCTGATGGAACTGCTAATCAGGACTCTTTAACCACGAAAAGAGCAGAAGAAAAGTGGTCTAACCATATTGAAAAATTAGAGAACATGATTAGCTCTCGTGGAGCTAATCCAGAACAGGGTTTTAAAGAAATTACAGTGGTTAAAGAAGCAGTAGCAGCTTTTAAAGAGAGTTTTAAAGATATGAGTACAGAGGAGCTTGAAATCTGGAAACAGGCTCAGGAGGAGAAACCTTGTTTAGAAGAAGGAATTAAATATAAGATTATAGATGGCTTTGGTGGTCCAGTTATTAGGGGTAATGGTGCTGATGGTAGAGAGGGCGTTAGCCCTACGACTATGTCAGGATTTTTATATGAACAGACAGTACAAGGCTCTGAGGGAGATAAACTAAGGCAGCCTTCTAATGCGATAGAGTTTATTACCAAGCGTTTAAAAACAGCAATCACAAATGCAGGAGATAAATTTAACTCCTTAAAAAACCATGCTGCTTCTGATGAAGCTCCTGTTTTGGTCGATCCTTTTTTCTTTAAATTTCTTGATGAGACTTCGGACAAACTAAGAAAGTCTTTAAGAGAGGGAATTATAGGTATAGATTATCAAGATGATGAACAGTGTGCTAATCCTGAAAAATTACGAAACTATATTAAGATGATCGCTCTGACTACTCCAGCCTTATTTCTTGGTTTATATAATAACAGCAGTAGACCTATAACTCGCTCTGGTGAACAGATAGGCAAGCTGCTTAAAGAGCATGATAATGATGTCGTGAAGATGGTAGAAGATTTAGATGAAAAAGGTTTACTGAAAATTCTAAATGATATGCGAGCTATTCCTATAGCGGCTTTCTATAATCTTGGTGGTTCTGGTCATATTAGTATCGGCGGAGTGCGTGATTTAGACGAGAATCAGAGAAAGCAGTTTATTGATTATTATAAAAAGACACGTAATCCTCAGTCCTGGAGCCAAAAAATTATTTCTAATTTTATGACTGATATGGTTAATGCATGGGAAAAAGAGCTGTTTAAAACGACCCCTGATTTAATGGAATATGCTGCTAAAACTAATTATGAAGCTTTATATGGTGAGAACTCTTCTGAAAAATATGAACCCAAAAAAGATGAGATTTTAATTAAAACTAGAGAAGACTATCAGGCATTGAAAAATTTAATAGCAGAGGCGAAAGGCTATTCTGTAAATAATTCTAAAGCGGTGAAATTAGAAGAGCTTATGCAGGATAACCCACTTGAAAGAGAAAAGCTTTTAGCAGAGAGAAAGAATCTTGATCCTCTGAAGAAGTCTATAAGTATGGCTACTGCTGCTATTTTTCGTGCGACTCAGGGGGGAAACGCAGAAATAAAAAATGGGCAGTCCCAGTATACTAAGCGAAATCCTTTTGCCAACGAGAATATTCCAGAAAGATTAGAAACAGCTTTTAATGGTTTGGTTACAGCGGCAGCTTCTAATGATGGTTCTATAGATTATTAGGAGTTTTTAGCTTTTCAAGCTTATTCTCTAACTCTTCGATTCTGTCTTGCATTGCTTGCAGAGTCGCTTCTATAAAATCTGGTGGCGTATTATTATGCTCTAAATTATTTATAGCGTCTTTTAATTCACCATTCATTTTTACTATACGGCCAGGAATCCCTACTACTGTGCTATATGCTGGTATATCTTTAACTACTACAGAGTTCGCACCGACTTGAACATAATCTCCGATACTAATGTTTCCAAGTATTTTAGCTCCAGCTCCTACTATGATATTAGAGCCTAGAGTAGGATGCCTCTTCTCTTTTTTAATGGAAACACCTCCTAGTGTGACTCCTTGATAGATAGTTACATTATCACCGATTATAGTCGTCTCACCGATTACTACACCAGAGCCATGGTCTATAAAAAAAGCTTTTCCTATCTGCGCGGCGGGGTGTATTTCTATACCAGTAAGGATTTTAGTAATATGAGCAGAAACTCTGATAAAGAATTTTAAAGAGGGCTTAGCGAAACTTAGTAAGCCTAAATTTTTTATCCATAGTTTATGAAAAAACCTATGAGCAGTGATGGCGTGAAAACCAGAATAACAGAAGAAGATCTCTAAGACTGAATTACAGGCAGGGTCTTTTTTATAGATATTCTCTATCTCTTCTCTTAAGGTTCCCAGCATAATTGCTTAGATTATAGCTAAAACTAGAAATTACTGCATTAAGCGGCAAAAAACCTGCATTTTTTACTTATAGATCTATTTAAGCTTGCTTGAAAAAGGTATATAATAACTCTTATCTAAGGCGATAATAGTTGAATAAGTAGTTTATTTGCTTATTTATTTAAGCGGCAAAATAAGCGGCAAAATAAGCGGCAAAATAAAAAGGAAATGGGGCATGATAGATAAACGGACAATTTACGCAATGGAGCCGATGCTACCTTCAAAATTAGATAAAGAACTTGAGGATTTGGCTTTTAAGCTTATTTCGAGATCTAATATACTGACAAATCAATTGCATAAAATTACGCTAGAGACTATAGGAGACCTAGTAAGGTCTATGAATTGTTATTACAGTAATTTAATAGAAGGTCATAATACTCACCCTGTTGATATAGAGCGGGCTTTAAATGGTGATTATTCGCAGAATATTGAAAAAAGAAATTTACAGCTAGAAGCCTTTGCTCATATAGAAGTGCAGCGCTTAATCGATAATAATCTTTTAGAAGATGCTCATCTTGGCACTGTTGCCAAACCTGCAAGTATTATATCTGCTGATTATATAAGTCTTATCCACAGACACTTTTATGAGCGATTGCCTAAAGAACTCCAGTGGGTAGAAGATCCTAAGACGAAGAAAAAGTTAAAAGTAAATCCAGGTAAATTTAGACAGCGGGATGTTCAGGTCGGTGCTCATATTGCTTGCTCGGCAGATAAACTGCCACTGTTTATCTCTAGATTTGAAGAAGCTTATGATTTAAATAAGCTGTCGAAATTACAACAATTAATCGCCGTGGGTGCTGCGCACCATAGATTATTATGGATACACCCTTTTTTAGATGGTAATGGTAGGGTCGCAAGGCTTTTTTCTCACGCATTTTTAAGAAATTTAGGTATAGGAAATAGTTTATGGTCTGTTTCACGTGGGCTTGCTCGCAGAGCCACTGATTATAAGCGTTTATTAATGGAAGCAGATGCGCTGCGTAAAGGTGATTTGGACGGGAGGGGAAACCTTTCAGAGAGAGCCTTAGTAGATTTCTGTAAATTTTTTCTTGAAATTAGCATAGATCAGATAGATTTTATGGCTAAGCTATTAAATTTAAACTCTTTATTAGAGAGGGTTTCTGATCATATAAATTTAGAAGTACAGAAAGGTCACTTATCAAAAGGCTCCTACGCCTTATTAAAAGAAGCCTTAATCACTGGCTCATTTGAGCGTGGTCAGGCAGCAGAGTTAACGGGCTATAAGGAAAGGCAGGCTAGGACTGTTTTATCTACTTTATTAAGTAAGGGATTATTATATTCAGAGCATTCTCGATCTAAAGTGAAAATAGCTTTTCCAGTAAGTATTTTGGATAAATGGTTTCCGGGTTTGTATTAAAGTTTTTTCGTGTTTTCTTTTTCTATTGTGTAAAAGTTTTCTAGTGAATTTATGAAGCTTTTTTGTGACTCAGAGAGGCTTTCTTGTGTCTCAAGTGTGCTTTGTTTTTTTAGGAGCTGCACTATATTTAAAATTTGTGAAGCGATTTTATTACGGTCTTCATTGCCGACACATCCTTCTAGGGAATAATTTTTTGTATAGCCTTCATGAACACTATTGAGCATTGTACAGAGATGTTGCGTATCTATTTTTTCTCTATTTTCAGTTTCTTTAGTGAAGAAACCTTCTATATAGTCAATATTTCTTGCGTTAATAGTCAAACCTTGATTTATATCAAGCTCAGAAACGCTGTCTTTATAACTATCTGACTTAAAATTCTTGATTGTTTTTTGAAGATCAATTAAGTTCTGCATTGCATCTTGATCCAAATTTAAAAGTTTTTGATGTTTTTTACAGTGCTGGAAAAGTTTTTCAATATTTTTAGGATTAAACTTCTCTTCTAGTTCTTTTAATAAAAACTTTTTCAACTCCCCAATTTCATATATTCCGCGTGGGTTAAGGGTTGCGGCATCGAAAGGAGGAGCATCAGTATTTATTGTATTTATTGTATGTAAAAGATTTAACGATTTAGCTGCTAAATTAAGCCATTTTAAGCTATCTTCTGCAGCCTTGCTTTCTTGATCTTTAATGTTTTGAACAGCTTGAGGGGACATTAATCTGAATGGAATAGGATATTTTTCTTGAATATTTTCTATAGGACTTGCTCCATTAATTGAGTTATGTACCAAATTGAAATTTTCGAACCAAGATGTAAAATTGTCTTTTATTTTTGGTATGACTTGATCTTGAAGACGAGAGGAGTATTTATCTTTTGGGGTAAATTCTTTGTCTATTGAACTTATAAAATTTATATACGAAGAGCTAAGATTATCTTTAAAAATGCCGTGATTAAACTGATAGGCTTCATCTATTGCTAGAGCAGCTTCAGAATAATATATATTGCTTCGTTTTTCATAGGATTGGGATTTCATTAAAGCCAGTTCTATTTGAGAAAGAGGATTTGGATCAGAATTTGTTTTACCCACTATTGGTTGTGTAGCAGGGGGGCTAATTCCCAGATTCACTGGCTTGTGTAGATTTCTTAAAACATCTGATGATGGTAACTGACTTAATTCTTTTGATAACTGTTTAGCACTGTCAATTACTGTTGGGATTACCTTCTCAAGATTTTGAATTCCAGTTTGAAATGATCCAAGATGATCAGTAAATCCATGGAGTGTTTTTATAAGACTGTCCATAGATTATATAAAGGCAGCATTGGTATTATTTTGATGTTTATAATATAAAAACGATGCTTAAAACCCTAGATATAACTATCTGCACTACTAATCAAGGAAAGGTGGCTGAATTTCAAGAAATTTTTGATAATTTAATGCAGGTTAATGCTGATTTAGCTCTAGGTTTAAAAAAGTGGAATTTTAGTAGAGATAGTTTTAAAACCCTTGCATATAGAGGGATTCATGATTTCGAGGTGGATGAGACAGAAGATACTTATCTTGGAAATGCTGCTTTAAAAGCTATCGCGGGAGCTAAAGCTGTTCAGGGATTAGCTTTGGCAGATGATAGTGGCATCGAAGTTTTTGCTTTAAATAAAGCACCGGGTATATATTCAGGTAGATATCTGCGTGATCCAAATAAAGGAATAAATGCTTTATTAAATGAGATGCAGGCTCATAATGATAGGCGTGTGCGTTATGTTTGTGCTTTGGTTTTGGCTGAACCTTCTGGGAAAATACTTTTTCAGACACAGCAGTATTGGTATGGAGAATTAGCTTATGAAAAGCATGGTGAGCAAGGCTTTGGCTTCGACCCAGTGGTTTATCCTTGTTTAGATATAGCTTTAGGAAATGATTTAGCAGACGAAAGTTTTATTACTGATTATTCGATAGATAAATCAAGAACAGTCGCAGAGCTGAGTTCTAAAGAGAAAAATTCTTATAGTCATCGATTTAAAGCAGTGCGAGAGTTTTTAAGCTTTTTAAATGATTCTTATAAAGTAATATAAATTTCCATAATTTTTAAATTCTATTAAAATTTTTGCTATCCAGTAAATATTTTGCTAGGATAGCTTTCTTAATATAATGTCAATACCTCCTATCGATAATACTCAAAAATTCCCAAGCCAGCAAGCTAGCTTTTTGGAAGGAAAAACCCCTATGTTTTTCGACCCTACTCGTGCTACTGACCAGCAAAGGTCACGACAAGCAGGAGAAGAGCTAGGCAAGATAAGTGCGGATTCCTCCGCAATAAAATTTGACATTTCTCCTAGTCGAATAAATGAGAAGATTCGAGATGACTTAAAGGCCTCAACACTAGGTGATCTTTTGTATAATGCTCCAGCAACTTTATTTAATAATCTGCTGATGTTAGAGTTCGCTAATAAGCCCAACTCTAAACCAGAATCAAAGGAGGAGGCGATTGTGAGCATGTTAGCTACTTTAGTTCTTCTAAGCCTCGGTACCGAACCATCATTATTAGAGGATATTAAAGTTAAGACAACAGGTGCTGAGCAGGATACCTCATTAAAAGACTACTACACAACTTATCCTGTGAAGCAGGAAGATAACTTAATGCAAGTTTCACCCGCAACTAATAAAGCTGGAGGAAACTCAGCAGAAGCACAAGTTTTATTTACTACTGATCCTAGTGGTGCAGTAACTGAGTTGTCTGGAACTTATAAAGGTCCAAAATCACCTGTGCCAAAAAATATACCAATAATTACTTTATCAGAGCCTATAAATCTTCAGCAAATTGGGAAAAGTATTCTTCTCAGTAGTAAAGCATAGTCAGGGTTTTAAAAGTCCCCCCCCTTCGTTAATTGTATTTAGAGTAAAGATTCTTTTTGGTTTAAAAATGCTAGAATCAGCTTCTTTTGCTATTAAAAATTATGTCTGAATTTTCTCACACACCAGTAATGCCGAGTGAGGTGCTTGAATACCTTGATATAGATAAGGATAAAATATACTTCGACTGCACATTAGGCGCTGCTGGACACTCTAAGCTTATTTTAGAGAAGCTTACCGGTCAAGGTCAGTTATATTCCTTCGACCAAGATATTAATGTTATAGAGAGCCACAGAGAGCTTCAGGCTTCCATTAATAGTCTTGCCTTAAAACAAGGTTTTACTAATGATAGGAATGATACTCTGATCGAAAATAAATGGAATCTAATTCATGCTAATTTCTCTCAGGTAAAGGATTTCTGTGAAGAGAATGAGATTAAGGTCACTGGGGGTATTTTAGTTGATTTAGGTATAAGCTCTATGCAGTTAGATGACCCAGAAAGGGGTTTTAGTTATTTGCATGATACGCCACTTGATATGCGCATGGATAGAGACGTTTCACTTAGTGCTTATGATGTTATAAATACTTTTAAAGAAGCTGATATCGCAAATATATTTTATAACTATGCAGAGGAGAGACTTTCAAGGCAAATAGCTCAGAGGATCATAGAACAGCGCCCAGTAGAAACTTCTAAGCAGCTCGCTGATTTAGTTAAAGAAGTTTATTGGCGAAAATATCATAAACACTCTAAAGCTCACCCTGCGACTAAAGTCTTTCAGGCACTGAGAATCTCTGTTAATAAAGAATTAGAAGTTTTAGAAACTTTATTAGAGTCTTTGCCAGAGGTGTTAGTAGAGGGAGCTACTGTGGTTATCATCACCTTTCACTCTCTAGAAGATAGAATAGTAAAGCAGTTTTTAAAGAAAGCTAATGATAAGTATAAATTTCAGCTGAGTTTTAAAAAACCCTTAGTAGCTACTGATGAGGAGCTTAAGGAAAATTCTCGTTCACGTTCAGCCAAACTCCGTGCTGCTAGGTTTATACTAAAGTAATGGCTCAAGTTAATTCATATCGACTTTTAGTTTTATTAGCTTTGTTATTTGGCTTATGTAGTGTTTTGCTGTTTGTAAATATTTTTTTTGAATCAGTAAATCGCTCACTAGAGCAGGAGATTAACATAGTAAGTAACGAGAAAATGAATTTAAGAATGTCTTTTTTACATCATAGTTCGATAAATAATTTGAACAGTACAGCCTCTAAGCTTAATATGGTTCATATAGATGAAAAAAATAGTTTTCACCTTGATACTAAATCTGCTGCGAATTTAAGAACAAATGATAAAAGCCTTTTTAAGAGCTTCACTGATAATTATTCTAATTCTAAGAAAGAATTTTTATACGGTTTTTAGGTAAATGAAATAAAGAAAATAGCTCTGGACTGGCTCTTAGAATGGAATTTCCATATCTTCTTCACTAAGATCACTAGTTAAAGATGATGATTTAGAGCGAGATGCAGTGCTTGCGTAATCAGAATTATCAACAGCAGAAGAAGCACCAAGTAAATTAATTTTACTAACTTCTACACTGAAGACTTTCTGTGCATTGCCGTCTCTGTCGTTAAACTGATCTATTTGAGGTCTGCCGATTAACAAGACTTCTGTACCCGGGTTTAATCTTTCTAAATACTCTGCGTGAGCATCTCCCCAGAGATTAGCTTTTACGGGGTATCTTTTAACTTCTTTTGCTTTAGAATCGTATCTTTCGATTTCCATAGTGAAACTCACTACAGAAACATTATTAGCTGTGAATCTTTGTTCAGCTTTATTCTTTAAAGTACCAGATAAAGTTATACTTGCAAAGGTCATATTATTAAGATGCTATCACTTCTGGAAGATTAAAGATTTCAAAACGTAGAAGATCCTCTACAAGCTTCATTCTCTCTTTAATGCCAGAAATATCTTTAGGCTCAGCCGTGATTTTAGCTATTACTTGAAAAGCACTTTTTTTATCTTTAATCGAGTAAGCTAACTGCTGTTTACCTTTTAACTGAAGATCATTAATTTTTGCGTTAAATTTAACAAGAGTATTCTCTAGGTCCTTAATAAATCTAGTAGCAGAGCTATCATCGAAAGTTCCAGGAAGAATTAGTAATAGTTCGTATGTTTTCATAGCAGGTTGATTATTATATTAGATTCCTGAGCTTTTTTCAAGAGGATACTTTAATTCTAGGTTAAACTCTAATGTCTTGAGTGTTTGAGATGATTTGTTTCCTAGGCTTACATTAGAGTGTTTATTTAAAAATTCATTCATGAGATTTTTTTTAATTCTTGATCTAGACTGATTTGCTTTGATGATTAAATCTTTTATATTAACTAGTTTGTGAGAATAGTCTTTTGTAACACTCTCTAGTTGAATAGTATTCTGGCCTAACTTAAAGGATTTATATAAGTCTTTTAACTCAGGAATTGCTGTTAGGGGAATTTTTATTTTAAAATCAGAGTTCTCTAGATTTCGATCTTTTGTGCTAGTGCTGATTTTTAATAAACCACCATTTTCCTGCATTAAACTATTTAGAGTCTGAAGGAAGGTTCCATTGGTCTCAGTGGGATCTTTTTTTGTTGAGGTTTTCTTACCAGTCTTTAAGTCTTTTAGAATGTTCTTTTTTGTAAATCCTATGGGATCTGCTAGGGGATTACTTAATTTAATATGAAGGTAAGGTTTTTTCTTGTTTGTATCTGTTTTTTTAACGATATTTATTTCAAGGTTTAATTGAGAATCTGTCGGACTATTGTCTATAGCATTAATAATAATGTTTCTAAGAATAGAGTTTAATAATATGGGATCAAACTTTATTGGAAAAACTTCTTCAGTAAACGTTTGATCAAAAGGATTTCTTGTTTCATCTGTCAATTGAGTAATGGCTTGATTATTTAGCGTGAGCCTTGTGGTTACAGATGGTGTTAATTGCCAACGATCTAATCCAACTTGATCGAAAAGCTTACCAAGATTTTTGAGAAAATCTTTACGAGAGATTTCTTGACCAATCCCTATATTATTTTTGTTAATCTTTTCAACTCTCTCAAAAAAAGAAGAAATCAGTTTTTTTTGTTCTAAGAGAATTGCTTGGATGCCTTTTAACTCTGAAGTACCTTTCCAAATATTTTCACAAGCTTGGCGTTTGTTCTTAATTTTAGGGTTTACGAAGATGGTTGCAATTCTGCCAAAATTAGCAGATAAGTTTAAATCATGAGCTGTTAATCTTAATAAACCAGCAATTAAAGGGTTAGTAATTTCCTTGCTAGCATCTAGCAATTTTTCTTTAAAGAATCTTTCTAGTGGTACGGCTCCTTTGAGAAGCTCTTTAATTGATTCCGACTTTACTTTCTTCTCATTAATATAATGACTTATATTTTGAACCAATAAATCAAGATAGTCGAAAGTAGGTTTTAATTGCTCAGCAAGCTTATCTAGAATTTCAGTGTTGGTTTTTCTATGGTTAGTAGGCTCCTGTATTGTTGTTAAGTTACTTGGGCTTGATAATGCTTTTATTTGTTTTAGTATTTCTGCACCCTTGCTAGCACTATTTTTAAGGGACTCCGTTTTTGAGGTCTCCTGATGATATTGATTATTTTGCCGAGCAATGCAGTTTTGTAGTGTTATTGAATTATTCAAGAAGCCTCTCTATTAATCAGACCATTTAAGATAATAGCCTAAATGTGTTAGCTTAATATAATTTAATTATTGAATTTTGCTAAAATTAGTATTTCGGATTTCTGAGAATTAAATTTGCTTACGGTAAGTCCTAGTACTGAAAGTCTTACGACTAATCGGGCTTTGAATTCAAAGCCTGATTCAGAGGCGTCCTTACAAAAAGAAACTTCAAGACAGGCTTTAGATAAGATGTCAAGAGAATCTTTAGAAAATCTTCATGGGAAAGATTCTGAAAAACCAAATTTGATACACAATTTTTTAAATAATCCTGTGCTAAATATTGCTTTAGGTTTAGCTTCGGTACTGTCAGCTGGAACGGATTTCATACATATTCCTAAGCCATTGAAGCAAATTGTAGATAAGTATTCGATAGTTTCAATTAAGGGAGCGATGATCGCTAGATACCTAGAAACCGCAGTGGAAGCATTTAATCAAAATAGAGTAGTTGAAAGTGTCGGTCGCTTAATGGGTGTAGCAGCTTTACCATTAGTAAAATTAAATGATCTTACTTTGGCTTCTGGATTAGGTGAATTTATTCCACAGCTAGATCTTGCTCTAGAAGGTAAAGTTCAGCAAAAAAAATCTTTAAGATTCCCTAATCAGGCTGAGACTAAGTTTGAAAATTTAAAAATATGGTTTTCTTCTTTAGGAGAAGCTTATAAGGAAATATTTTCTGGAGGCTTAGGTGAAAATAGAAAGCTTTTTCCTATTGATAAAGATGAGGGGCACACTTTAGTCATGGCAGGTACTTTAACTTTTCTTGGAGCTGCACTTGGTATGCTTTTTGGAACTAAATCTAGAGATTTAGCAAATAAAGTATTTGGTTCAATAAGAAGTCTAGGAGGCTTAGTCGCTGATTATACTTTACTCACTCATCCTGATTCTAATATGAGAAAGACTGGAGTAGTTACTACGATAGGTAGTATGGTAGATGGTATTCAGAGATTCTTGCCAGAGAATACTTTAAACACTATTAATCATTTAAATCTTTTAAATACTATGCTGGCGAATCAGTTTTTAACAGACAGGACTCATAATAAATCTGAGAATGATATTAAAGTCTATGGCGGCGATGCGAGCCTTTGCTAAAAAAGCTATATATAATTCCATCTGTAATTAGATATGCAAAAAGAGAGACGAGGAAACCAGCTAACTGACAGGGAAACTGTACTTTAAATATCATAAAACCTAGCCAAATACTTAAACCAGAAAATATGGCTACCTGAGCTGCTGTGCTATTAATTTTTTTCGCGAAAATCGCAAATAAAAAAGGTACGACTAAAGTAACAAGTGTTATGGTAGCGGCTTCAGTCGCTAAGTGATAAATATTACCGTTAATAAAAGCGACTATTAAACTGATGATAGTTATAGCGATAGCAGCTTGTTTTATAGAAATAGTTCTATCTATATCTCTGACTTTTTTTCTATGACCCATAAATATTAAAGCTGGTCTGACGAAATTTTCTGCAAAAACCGTTGCTGGAGCAAGGATACAGACACTTGCTGTACTCATAATCGCAGAGAGTATGGCACCGAAGAATAAAAATTGAACTAAAACATTACCATTATGCATAACGATTTTAGGTAGAACCATCTGGCCATCAGTGAGTTCAGAGATAAGCTCGGGTTGGCTTACTTTTATACCAAGGATAATAAATGCTGGAATTAAGCTTATTGCGATATATAGAAAAGCACTGAAGATACCTGAATATTTAGCTACAGCTGCTGATTTACAGGCTTTCACTCTTTGGTATAAATCCTGCTGGGGTAAAGAGCCGATACCGACAGTAATTAAGGCACTAATGAATGTCGCTATAGACATAAAATCCATATCTGGCACTACATTAAAAAACTCTGGAGGGGTCTGCTGGATTATATTTCCGAGTCCACCTGCCGCAGAGATAATAGGAACAGCCACGGCTAATAATCCTACTATTATGATGATAGTTTGGCTCATGTCTAAAATAGAGATAGCGAGTAAGCCGCCCCACCAGACGTAAAGTAAAAATATAATGGCACCAATTATCATGCCTATTTCTAAAGGTAGATTAACTAAGGTTTTAAGAATTACGGCGAAAGCTATATACTGAGCGGCTAGCCAGCCGACGTAACCCATGATTATACAGAAACTTGCGTAGAAACCGACTTTCGAGCCATATTTACTTTTAAAAAAACTAGCGAAGGAGAGATAAGGCATTTTATAAAAATGCTTAGAAAAAACCGCACCGATTAAAAATATACAGATAGATGCACCGAAGGGATCTTTAATAAGAGCCATAAAGCCCCTGTTCATAAACTCTGATGCTGAACCGATGATCATTTCAGAGCCGAACCAAGTCGCAAAAAAAGCGAAGGATGAAATCCAGAATGGTAGTTTAGAACCTGCAAAGACGTAGTCTAAGGTGTTTTTATTTTTCTGGCTTATATAAAAACTAAAGCCGATATTAAACAATATATACAATGCGACCAGAGTGATTAACATGCTGAAATGATTATGTCATTATGCCGTCAAAAAAAAAAGTGTTTAGCCTTAGGTTATAAAACTAGAGTGTGATGAAAGATACTGAGTTAATTTTCAAGCTGTGCGTTAAGCTCAGTTTTTAAACAATTTCACCACACTCTAAGATTTGATCGGAAAGAAAAATATTTTACGCTTTTATAGACCCGCAGTATTCATCTATAAACTTTCTTTCTGAAACGCTGATATCTTCTAGGCTTGCTATCCAACTTAGATATTCAAGGTGATTCTCGTTAATTTTTTTACCTTTAAATTTTCCTTGAGCGAAGCAGAAATTATCATCTTTTAGATTAAACCATTTCCCTGGAATACCGATCTGGCCTATGGTCTGGTGTTCTAATTCTCTTAGATCACCTTCGAAGAACTGTGGAAACTGCTGTATCTGTGCTGCTAGTATCTCTTGAAGCTTTACGGCTGAGAATTCCATATATTCATCATCTTTATAATCCTTTCCTAGAAAGAGTTTAGCGGCATTCTTTAGTGTGTAAGGAAAGGCTTTTTTAAAGATTAGGTAAGGATCTATAAATGTAAAGTTTTCTTCAAGAAGCTGATAGCCACAGGTTCTATAAAGCTCATTCTGTAATATCTGAAAAGTAAAAGAGAAATTATAGGCGACAAAAACATTATGCGCTTCTAGCTCCTTGATTACTTCCTCCGCGATATTTTCAAAAGGCATAGCATCTTTAAGATCAGAGTTTTTAATACCATGCACTCTAGTAGCGTATTCCTGTATCTCTTTATTTGGATTAATAAGAAAGCTCTTTTCCTGACCATTACTGCCAAGTAAACTGAGCTTACAGATTCTATCTTTCTGCGGCTCTATACCTGTACTAGCTAGGCTGATAAATATAGGTTTATCTTTATCGTTCCAGAGAGTTTTTTCTGTGATAGGGTTTAGTGTATTTAATTTTTTAGACATGTGATTCTCCTTTATTAGGAAGATCTTATAAAAAAATTTTCACTTAAATTTTTAATAGAGGAGAAATACGCTAGTGTTTTTAACTCTTCATCCAGCCTAGCTGCTTAAGAAAAACGATCCCCTAGAACTCAGCCATTTTGAATAGGTTCTAGGGGATAATTTTAAATATTTAAAGAGATTGGCTTAAGCAGTAGCCTTAGCTAAAATGCTGGGAAGTTCTGTCAAGTTATAAAAACTAGCTTCACCTCCATAAATCGCTTGCTCAGCTAATTCTTCTTCTATTCTTAGTAATTGATTATATTTCGCCACTCTATCAGAGCGAGAAGGAGCACCAGTTTTAATCTGACCAGCGTTAGTCGCTACTGCTAGATCTGCTATCGTAGTATCTTCAGTTTCGCCAGATCTATGAGAAATTACTGTGGTGTAACCAGCTCTCTTAGCCATTTCTATTGCGTTAAGAGTTTCAGTTAAAGTACCGATTTGGTTTACTTTAATTAGAATACTGTTAGCGATTTTAGATTTAATACCTCTTAAAAGTCTTTCAGTATTAGTTACGAAAAGATCATCGCCGACTAACTGAACTTTCTGATTTAATCTTCTAGAAGCTTCAGCCCAAGTATCCCAGTCCTCTTCAGCGAAACCATCTTCAATAGAGATGATAGGGTACTGATTTACCCAGCTCTCATATAGATCCACCATCTGTGAGCCAGTTAGAGTTTTACCTTCCTTCTCAAGAGTATAAGTTTTTGCTTTAGCATCATAAAGTTCTGTGCTAGCTGCATCTATAGCGATAAATAAATCTTTACCAGCTTTAAGGCCAGTTAATTCGATAGCTTTAAGAATTTTCTCAATAGCTTCAGCGTTATTTTTTAAGCTTGGAGCGAAGCCACCTTCATCACCAACGCTAGTCGCCATGCCAGCTTTTTTAAGTACTGATTTTAATGCATGGAAAGTCTCAGTTCCCCATCTAAGAGCTTCAGAGAAAGAGCTTGCGCCTACAGGCATTACCATAAATTCTTGAAGATCGACTGAATCTAGAGCGTGCTTGCCACCGTTAAGAATATTCATCATCGGTACAGGAAGCGTTCTAGCATTAGGTCCACCAAGATATTGGTAAAGTGGTAAGCCACTAGCTTGAGCAGAAGCTTTAGCTACAGCTAAGCTTACGCCTAAAATTGCGTTAGCACCTAATTTAGATTTATTATCAGTGCCATCTAGATCTATAAGTAAACTGTCGATTTCAGCCTGGTAAGTAGGGTCCATGCCGATTAATTCTGGAGCTATGCTTTCATTTACGTTCTGTACTGCTTTAAGAACACCTTTACCTGAATAACGCTCAGGGTCTTCATCTCTAAGCTCACATGCTTCAAAAGCACCAGTACTAGCACCGCTTGGCACTCCAGCCATTCCAGCGCTACCATCAGATAATCTAACTTCTACTTCTACAGTAGGATTTCCTCTACTGTCTAGTATTTCTCTTGCCCAAACGTCTTCTATCATTAAGTCCATAATGCTTAAATATAGCAATAATAAGTGGATTTATGGGTTAAGGCGGGAGTTTCTATTAATTTTTCTGAAAATTTCACCCCAATATTAAAATTTAGTACTAAATTTTTAAGTCAGGGTAAAATTTTAGTATTATGAAACGCTACTTAGAGGAGCAAATTAAAAACGACCTTAAAGAAAAGATGGTTTTACTTGCGGGTCCACGTCAATGTGGCAAGACTACGCTCGGCATGAGTATTATTAAAAAAGATAAAAAACGTTATCTAAATTGGGATATATCTGAAGATAAGGAATTGATTCTCAAAAAAGCTTTCCCTAGTGAATCTGGTTACTTAGTTTTAGATGAGATTCATAAATTTGCGCGCTGGCGTAACTTATTAAAGGGTCTCTATGATGAGAGAAAAAATGATTTAAAGATTTTAGTTACAGGTTCAGCCAAATTAGATCACTATCGTCGTGGAGGTGATTCTTTGCAAGGGCGTTATCACTTATTGAGACTGCACCCTCTGAGTATAAAAGAAATAGGTAAAAAGAAACAGGAGCTTTTAATTCAGCTTCTAGATTTAGGTCCTTTCCCTGAGCCATTTCTGTCTAATGATAAGACTTCAGCCAGGCGCTGGTCTAGAGAATATAGGACTAGGTTAATTAATGAAGAGATTACTAGTCTAGAAAAAGTCTCAGAGATATCTTTATTAGACCTTTTATCACTGCGTCTTATAGATTCAGTCGGGAGTACCCTCTCTATTAACTCTCTTAGAGAAGATTTAGAAGTTTCTCACCAGACGCTGAAACGCTGGATAGAAATATTTTCTAATCTATATCACGTCTATCGCCTCTATTCTTTTGGTTCCCCTAAAATTAAGGCTGTAAAAAAAGAATCTAAATTATATTTTTTTGACTGGAATCTCATTGAAAATCAGGCTGCTCGCTTTGAAAACCTAGTCGCTAACCACCTTTTAAAATGGTGTCACTTTATTGAAGATACAGAAGGTTACGATATGGAGCTGAGAATGTACCGTGATTTAGAGCAGCGAGAAGTGGATTTCGTTATTTTAAAAAATCGTAAGCCGATTGAATTTATAGAAGTGAAACTCTCCAGTCAGGGATTAGATTCTAACTTAATTTACCTTAAGAAAAAGTTTCCAGAAGTCGAGGCTACACAGATTTCATTAGAAGAGTGTGATGACCTCACGATTGGTGAATATGGGATTCGCAGGTGTTCTGCTTTGGATTATCTGTGGGAGAAGGTTTGATGAAAGAATTTAATTTGTTGCTTGGTGCAGGGTTTTCTAAAGCTTTAGCGAATATTTCGACTGGACAGGAGTTTTCAGGAGAAATTTTTAATGAATTTGATAAGTCGGATGATGAACAAGAGAGGAGTTTAGTGAATTTTAATTATGGCTCTAATTTAATTTTAAAAAAGTCTGATGAGTTATTGCCTCCTAATGGAACCATTAGTGGGAGTTTCTTAATTAACCAAAAGTCAATTAGACCTTTTCAATATCTACCGAACAAAGATAGGATGATTTCTACTATATCTATGTTTAATATTACGGATAATGAAAAAGAAGAGCATAAAAATAAAATCCAGAATACCTTCAGAAATAATTTCAATTATGAGACGGCAGCTAAGCATTTAACTAATATTATTGAATCTGCTGAGATTTTCGGTATTAACTCTGAGAAAGTTGAAAGCCTCTCCAATATTCTAAAAAAAATAAAAGAAGAAGTTTTTAAAATAACTACTAAAGACCCTATTTCTTGGCGCTTAAAAAATGGTGAAAAACAGGCTCTAAATGATTTTACTTTCTTCCTGAATTACTTACTAGATCAGGGATATACTATAAATATTTTTGATTTAAATCATGATCAGCTAATCAGGGAGATTATTAAACAAGGAAATCTAAGTGAGGGGTATCAGGACTTTTTTAATCGTAACGAAGTAATTGATGTTTATAAATCTGATTTAAAGGCTTACAAATTTGATAGCGGTCTTTCTAAAAGAAGAATTAATCACTATAAGCTGCACGGCGATTTTCAAATAATTAGGGATTACTATCAGGGCTGGGCTTTATTAGCAAAATTTTCAGCTACTAATAAATACACATGGTCGAGAGGAAATAATACCGATTGGTTGTCATTACTCACTGACAGCTTACTCTTTCAGGGTGAAGCAAAAGCTAATAGTATTTTTAGTAGTCTCTACCATAGTTTTGCTTTTACTGATTTCTTTAAAGCTGTTCAAAGCAATGAACCTTTGATGATAATTGGTTATGGTGGCGGAGATAGTCATATTAACTCTGTTTTAGATAATCGCTTAAAGAATCACCGTGGTTATAATTGTGTTAAACTCTCACGAAATGGAGATAAAGTATTATTCTCTTGTAATGAATTTACAGAAACTATTCTGAAACAAGTTTTTATAAATCTTCAAGGTGATTACAATCCTAATTTATTTTATTCAAGAGAAGGATTTGAACAGGGTTTTCTTCCAGTCTTTCGTACATGCCTTAAGCAATACTATGTTTAATTTTCAAATATAGTGAATCCGCACAAAGATCAATCCCATTAAGCCATTGAAGTGAACGCTTATCAGAAGAAATTTTCACTTGTTTAAAATTTTCTATATTTTCTAAGGCTTGAAAAACACCTTTGCCAACTTTTTCAGAAAGATCTATCTCGCCAGTAACACCATCTTCAAAGCTTAATAGGAGCTTATATGCTTCAAGAGCTATGCAGGACTGGATTTTATGAAATGGTTTGCTCATAACTAATGTATTGTACATAACGCTGCTTAAATTTATATTCTAATTCATATGAACCGCACTTCATAAAATTTCATAAAAAATATTTTTATGAATTAGATTTCATAGATTTTATGAAAGCCTTGTAAATTAATTAGAGGGCTTAATTAGTCTGGGCTGGCTTTTGGGGAAAGGTGCTGGAAGGGGAAATTAATTACGCTGTTTCCTCCAGCTGAAGTATTTTCATCTGCAAATTTGAAATATTCTTGAGTGAAATCTTCATTCTGCCAGTTTTCTATGGATTTTATGAAATTATTAAAAGCCTGGAAGTTTGTAAAAAATGGTTGTTGATAGTATGTATGTGTTAATTCATTATAAGATTCTGTTAAATAGTCTCCTATAAAAGAGTATGTTTTCCCATCATCAATAACAATCTGATGTTCCAAAAATAATTTAAATAGATGACGACTTCTCTCAAAATTTTCTTTTAAAATCTTGAATACCTTTTCTCCAAGATAGTCACGCACAGTGCAAACAAGAGCTTTAAAATATTCACCAGTAATAATGTCTCCTTTGTGTAAATAACTCGCAAGAAGATCCTCTATAAATGGATTTGGCAGAAACTGAGGCTTAGTAGAGTTCAGAGTAAGAAGGTTCTGTGTAACTATTCCAGTTGATTGTAAAATACTGCTAGACTCACGCATTACTCTAGCAATGAATAAATAAGGTATAAAATCTTTATTAGTAGTAATAGTCATAGTTTTAAGCTGCTCGATTAAATTACTTAAAATATCTTTCTGCTTTTCTGTTTTCATGTTCTTAAAACTTGGGGAAGTGATTTGCCGAGATAATAATCTAGCTAAAAAACACTGCTCTAAAGCATCTCTAGAAATAGGTTCGGCTGCTACTCTCAGAAATATACTAAAAATATTTTCATAGGTTTTATCTATATTAACTATATACTCACTATTAAGTAACCTTTTTAGAGAGAGATATTTCTCGTCCGAGCAGTACTCTTTTAATTTAATATCATCTACAGAACTAGCTTCAATAAACTCTTTAAACTCATCTGGTTTAATTTTTGAATTTTCATAATTATAACTAAGAGTAAAATAAAGCTCATAAGAATAACGGAATCTCATTGAAATAATACCGAGATGCTCTTCTGGAGAATCTGGACGATATCCATCTTGTTTTACTTTTTCACTAATCGGTTCACCAAATAAATAACTAAGTAACTCTATAGCTGGCTTAGCTAGAGACTCTGAATCCAGTAATGATAAATAAAAACGAGGTCCTAATTCTAGTTTAATATTACTAGATTGTAGAATTAAATACTCATAACGCTTCTCCTTCAGCGTTTGGTAAACATCATGATAATTCAAATCTAAAAGCTTAAGTACCAGTAAATCATAGGGATCAACATTATCACCTAGAAAATCATAAGCATTATTAAAGCTCTGTGAGAGCTTCTCCAAATCTCTAAAAGTTTTTATTTCTTTAGCTAAAATTTTATAAAGCTTTACTTCTCTAGAAAGAATATCTTTGTTGTCATTTGCCTGATTAACTTTGCTAATAATTCTTTCTTTAATCTTTTCAGAAATATGAAGCCTATTCACCAGCATTGCCACTAAATGACGCTCTGGAATTAAAGGAAGATCAATCTCATTAGGGAAGATTTTATCTAAATATTTAAAATCGAGAGCTGATTTTTCTAAAACCCTGTGTAGATGCTCTTTATCATAAGCTATGATAAACTTTATTTTTTTAAAACTCGCTAGTTGTCTAACTAACTGTAAAGTTTTGATACACTCCGCTGCTTCTAGGCGATCTATATCATCAATAATAATTAGGATTTGTTGATCCTGAATGATGTCCGGTAAATGTTTATTGATTTCTTTAAATTCATGCTCACGAGAACCTTCTAGATTAAATAAAAATGTAAAAGCAGACTGGTATTGAGTATTTAAAAGATTTTTATATCTTTCTAAATTACTATCTAAAGCTAGACTGCGAAGCGGAAATTCCTTTTTTAACTTTTCCTTTAAAACAGATATAAATTCGGAAGCGATCTGGTTAGGATCTGTACAGTACCAAGGATTGAAGTCTATAAGTAAAAGTTTATCCTTGTATTTTTTTTCAGCATACTCTTTAATAAATTCTATAGTTTTGGTTTTACCACTGCCCCAAGAAGCTTGTAGACCAAAAATTTCTGCTTCATCCTTATATTTGTCATCTGGATTAGGTTTTAGAATCATATCTAAAAATTTTTGAGCAAATTCTTTACGTCCATAATGTTCTTCTTGCTCACTGCTAGAGCTTTTTAGGCTCTGCTCCTTCTTGCACCAAGCCGTAAATGTTTCTATTACTAAAGCCGTAATCGGTACTATCACTATCACTAAAACTGAGATAGAAGGGAATTTAGAATATATAGAATCACTGCCTCCTAAAACAGGAAAATCAAATAAAGATCTAAAAGAATCTATTTTTAAAAACCCAAGAACTGTTACTGCTAATAAAACACCTAAAGTATCTGGCTTAATGAGTTTCTTAGAACAAGTGAGAAAAATTATGTATAAAATAGATATGCTTATTAGAATCCATGAGAAAAAAATATTATCAAACAAAGCAAGTACCTGAGTTTGAGGGGATTTTAAAGATAAATTTATTAACTCAATTGATAAAGATAAAGCCAAAAAAGTTAAGGAAAAGCTTTTCAGAAATTCTACTAAATTAGCTTTGCATTTAACGATAAACATTGTTAGTCCCAGAATGACCGCCTATATTTAAAACAAGTATATGTAAAGAACCGTTGCTAAATTCCCAAATAATTCTAATATCACCGCTAATAAAAGAGCTGTAAACTTTACCATCATACATGGCAGTATTCACACCGTGAGTATTTAAGTTAGGAGAAAAAGGATCTACAGAGAGACTTTCTAAAGCTTTACTAATTTGCTTTTCTAAAATCTTACTTTTTTTACAAAGCTTGGCATACTTCTTTGCTGCAAATTTTGTAAATTCAATTTTATAATTATCGCTCATGTTTTTATAAGGATCTTATCAATCATCCTCTTCAGCAAAATCAATCAGAGACTTGTGAAATGAAGCACTCTTAGGATTAAAAACCTTAACTTTACCTTGCTTTTTATCTTCTAGACTTTTTAACAATTCATCTTGCTCTTCGTTAGACAAATTAATAGAAGGCATTTTACTATTCAAAGATATATTAATGTTTTCTTGAAGAAAATTATTAATTAAAAATCTAACAACATCAGTGACTGAATCAAAACCTGCACTTTCTGCTTTAAGTTCAAGATGCCTCTTCTTTTCAGAACTAATTGGGATCTGTATTCTAGTGTCTTTATCGTTAACCTTTTTGGTAGCAGGTCTTGCTACTTGTATAAGTGCATGCAGTGAACCCACCTTAGTAGACTTTTTTGATATATTTCTATCATTTTTTAGCATCTATTATCAAATTATACCCATTTAAGTTAAAAATTAGTAAATTCATGGAAATCTGGTTTCACTCACCCTTCACATCCTTCCTCCCAATCCAAGCATAAAGACAAGGAATAATAAACAGAGTAAGGAAAGTAGAGAAAAGCATACCAGCGACTATAACAACACCCAGACTCTGACGGGATTGTGAGCCTATTCCTGTAGCTAAGGCGATAGGTAATATACCTAAAACAGTCGCTAAAGCTGTCATTAATATAGGTCTTAAACGCAGTCTACAAGCCGCCTGTATCGCATCATAGACTGGCATTTTTTCACGTTGCTGATCTATAAACTCGACTAAGAGAATACCATTTTTAGAAGCTAGCCCGATTAGCATTACTATACCGATCTGGCTGTAGATGTTAATGCTGATGTTATTAAACTGTGGAATTACGAACTGTATCCAGAAAGGCGCTCCTAGAGCTATGGCTGTTTTCGTAATCAGTGGGAAAAGCTGGAATAGAGCAAGTCCTAGAAGACCGCCAGTAATCGCTAGTGGTACTGTAAATAAAATAACGAGTGGACTTCTAAAGCTCTCAAACTGCCCAGCGAGAAACAGATAGGCGAAAAGTAATGCTATCGCAAAGGTAATATAGAGAGCGGTATTACTTTCCTTTTCCTCTCTAGAAACGCCTTTATAATCTATCTCGAAGTCTACTGGCTTATCTGGAGATTCAGCAACGATTTTAAAAATCAGTTTTTCTAAATCTCTTAAACCTTCACTAGCTGGTACTCCGGGAACTGGTGCTGCTTGAATGCTTACGGAGCGTCTTCTGTTTAAGTGATTCCATTCTTCTACACCTACTTTAGGAGTGACTTCTATTAAGTTAGACAGAGCGATTAATTGCCCGCTTTCTGTTTTAATCGGTACTTCGCCTAGTTTACGAATTTCATCTTTTTCATATTTAGGTAGCCTCGCTATAACCTTATAATTTTCACCTTTAAGGTTAAATTCAGTCAGATCATCGCTAGCGAAGAGTATCTGTAAACTACGCGCTATCTCACGCATATTCACGCCAAGCTTTTGAGCCTTATCCCTGTCTATGCGTACTTCTAACTCTGGTTTATTAAAACTCAAATCAGATTTACTGAATATCAGTCTAGGTAAGCTGTTCGCTTCAGCGAGTATTTTTTTACTCAGTTTAGATAGAAAATCTATATTTTGACTTTTTAAAACTATTTCTATCGGTAGTGAGCCAAAACCCGTTTCTGGTCCTGAAGATGGGAATATCGGCAAGACGAAAGCCTCTGGAATAGATCTAAACGTGTCGAATAATGGTCCAGCTATCGCAAAAACATTTTTAGAACGCTCATCCCAAGGTATTAATCTGTTAATCATAATTCCCTGATTGACTTTACCTGGTCCATCTCTACCGAAGGCAGCTACAGAGATAATAGTATCCATTTCAGGGATTTTATTTAATATATTTTCTGCCTTGCGCATCTGTTTATCTAGATAATCTAAGTTAGTTCCAGTGCGGGTTTGGATTAATGTTAAGAAATTCCCTCTGTCTTCATTAGGTATAAAATCTTTAGGAATATAGATGAACATTGCTGCTGAGATTAGGCTACAGCTAAGTGCACTCAGTATAACTATGGTTCTTTTATGTCTTAGACAGAATGGAATGCTGTTTACATAAGTATTTTCGATAAAATCATAAAAAGCACCGATAGCTCCTAGTATATTACCGATAAAAGTTTTTCTTGAACTTGTACCTTTGGCAACAGTACCATTATGTCTAAGGATTTTAGAGCAGAGCATCGGCGCTAAGGTTAAAGCGACGAAAGCAGATATGAGGGTAGCAAAACATAGTGAAAACGCAAATTCAGAAAGTAATCTGCCCGAGAGACCTTTTAGAAAGGCTACTGGTAAGAAGATAACTATAAGTACTAGAGTCGTCGCCATTACGGCTAGAGTGATCTCCTTAGTACCTTCTTTAGCAGCTAATTTAGGGTCATAGCCTTCTTCTATCTTCCTATAGACATTCTCTAGGACTATGATCGAATCATCTACTACTATACCTATCGCTATTACTAAGCCTAATAGTGTCATCAGATTTATAGTGAAACCTAGTACTGCAAGACCGCCCATAACCCCTATGATACTTATAGGGATAGAGATAGCTGGGATTAAAGTACTTCTTAAGTTTCTCAGGAAAAGAAAAATAATAATAATAACAAGTAAGCTAGAAAAAAGAACAGTAAAGAAAAGGTCTTCTATACTGTATTTGATAAATTTTGCAGAGTCAAAACCGACTTCCATACTTATATCTTTAGGTATTTTAGTTTTTAATTCCTTAATACGCTTGTGTACTTCATCTGAAATTTGTATCGTATTAGCTTTAGACTGTTTTACGACCCCGAGTCCAAAACCCTTTTCACCATTAAATCTAACGAAGCTTCTATCATTTTCTGCTCCTTCTTTAATGTCTGCAACATCGCTTAAGCGTATTACGCCAGTTGGAGTCCGCTTGATGATTAAGTTAGCATAGGCTTCTACTGTTTTAAGCGTGGCATCGACTTTAACACTAAATTCGGTATTTTTAGATTCGATTAAACCACCAGGAAGTTCTAGGTTATTATCACGCATCGCTTTTTCTAAATCAAGGACACTAAGATTATGATAAGCCAGCTTCTGAGGGTCTAAGAGAACTTGAATAGATTTACGTTTCTCGCCACCGAATATTACTTTACTTACGCCATCTATGGTCTGGAAATAGTCTTTAATATTACTGTCTACATACTCAGAGAGTTCCAGTAAATCTCTTTCGTCAGATTTGATTAAAATCCACATTATAGGGCTCGCATCAGCTTCGGCTTTAGCGATCTGTGGGTCATTAGCGTTATCTGGTAGCTTGGAAGCTATTCTAGATACCTTTTCCCTAACGTCTTGGGCAGCAGTATCTATATTTTTAGATAGCTCAAACTCTACTACTACTGAGCTAACTTGATCTCTACTGTTAGAGATTAAAGACTTAATACCACTGATACTCGTAAGCTCTTCTTCGATAATGTTAGTAAGCTCACTTTCTATGACTTCAGCATTAGCACCAGGGTAGACGGTAGTCACAGTGACTATCGGTGCATCTATATCTGGGTATTCCCTTATGGGCAGGCGGGTAAAAGAAATTAAACCGACCAAAACTATCAGCAGTGAAAAAACACTAGCCAAGACTGGTCTATTAACTGATAAATCACTAATCGACACGGCTTAATTTAGCTCCTTCATAAATACTGTAGAGACCAGCATAGATAACTAATTCACCTTCATTAATACCCTTAGTAATTTCTACTAAGGCGTTTTTTCTCAGACCTGTTTCGACAGGCTTTTTAACAGCATTGTAGAAACCATCTTCACTAGCAGGTTCTGCAATAAAAACATATTCCTGTCCTTGATCTAGATAGATAGCTTCCTCTCTGACGGCTAGGATATTATTTTTGTCTTTTACTTTCTGCTTAATTCTAATATACTGATTAGGCTTTAGAATATTAGTGTTATTAGCTAAGCTGGCTCTGACCAGTACGGATTTAGTTTCAGAATTTACACTAGGTGAAATAAAATCGATGCGTGCTTTAGTTACCACGGTCTTATCGACGTCACTAGTAAGATCTAATTCCAGACCTAGGCTGACATAGGGTATAAGCCTCTCTGGAATAGTATAGGAAACTCTTAAAGGATGAACTTTTACTAATTCTAGAATCGGGTCACCGACTCTGACGTAGTCACCAGGATCTACTATGATCTTTCCTATTACTCCAGAACTAATAGCCTTTATAAGTAAGTTTCCATAACTAGCTTCTACATTTCTTAAAGCAGTTTCATATACAAGAAACTCTGTTCTAGAAATAGCTTCCTCATCATAGAGTTTTTTAAAGATTCGATAATTTTCTTGTGCTTTAGCTAATTCAGCTTTAATATCATCACCTTTAATTTTTACTAAAGGCTGCCCTTCGCTTACTGAGTCACCTTCCCTTACTAAAATACTATTTACTTGCCCAGCTCTTTCTGCGGCGACAGTTATTTCTCTATAAGCTTTTAGCTCAGCTACTGTTTCAAAATCTTGTTCTAGATTGGTTCTTGCAGCAGCTTCGAATTTAACAGGCAGTGGGCGTGAGGGTTTAGCTGGAGGATTTTTCTGTGAGCAAGCGAAGCTAAGAAAGCAGAAAAACATTATTGAAACTAGGGGAGCTATTTTAGACATGAATCTCAGATATAATCATAACCTAGCCCCTTAAGGAATTTAAAATGTCTTTGCTGCGTGAATTTAAAAAATTTTCTGATAACTTGGCTGCTGTATTTGATTTAAGCTCGCTGCGAAATCCTTCTAATCCCACTCTTGCTTTAAATCTTTTGACTAAAAATAATGAAAAGACTATTAAAGCTGCTTTAGAATCCTGCCATGATGTAGTTGATGAGATAATCGTAGTGGATACTGGTTCTAGCGATGCGACTAAATCTATCTTAAAATCTTATCCGAAGGTGAAACTCATAGAGGAAGAGAGTTTTAAGGGTTATAGTTATCACCGTAATCAGGCGATCAAGGCTACTAATAGTGACTGGATTTTAGTCTTTGATAGTGATGAATTTTTATCTACCTTTTTAGCAGAAAGGATTAGGCAGCTTATTTGCTCTAAAATTTTTTCTAAATATCGTATGTATAGTCGCTGGATTAATAAAATTTACGAAGATGGCTCCGCGACCTATGTAGCTCCGAATAAAAATTTTAAAGGCAGGTATAATGCACGTACTAGGCTCTTTCGTAATCTAGAGGGGATAGAGTTTCGTGGTGAGATACATGAATCGGTTTTTGGTTTAGAGAAGATTCGTTTTAAAGATCTCCCGCATAATTATGCGGTTTATCATTTAGATGTAGCTGTAAATACTATAGAGCAGCGTTTAGAAAAAACTGTAAATCGTAATCGTTTAAAACCAGGTACTGCCTACCCAGAGGAGTATTTACCAGAGCTTTATAAGTTTAAGTATAGACTGGTAGATGGGGCTGATTTAGCTTTATTGAAATATGTAAGTCTTTAATTTGGCTTAAAAAGTAGAAAGATAGCAGGTTTAAGGCTTTTTCTTAATAGGAATTTAATTTTTGGAATATATAAGTACACTAGGGTCTTAGTAAGACTTGGTTTGGCTTATGGAAATTAATAACACTAGAGCACAGACAGTTGAATATTTAAAACTTTATCAGGATTTGCTTTCTCGCTTTGCTGTAGATGATCGCAAGATAGGATCTACTGAGCAGGCTGTAATTAGTTTTATTGATGTAAATGGTAATTCTGTTTTAGATACTACCGAACAGGCAAATCTGAATAGTTTTAATTTAAAGCTTGATCAGATTATTACTAATTCAGCGACTTACCTAGATTCTCGGGGGCAGTTTGCTAATAATATTGATTTAGATGGACTTAATGGTATAGATTTACAGGATAAAACTATCTTTGATCGAATTATTAGTATTTCTGAAAATGTTTACGAAAAAATGGAAAAATATCTAATGGGCTCTTTACAGACAGGTAAAGTCTTTATTTTAGATACTTCTTTTAATGAGTATGACATGGCACAGCTTTTAGACGCCACGAAAAATAGTAGGGAAAATTATTTATATCCAATTGCTTGGTCCAATGATGCAAGTAGAGTAGCAAAGATGGCGGCAAGTGTACCACCGTTATCGGCAGTTGCTTTTCGGGAATTATTCAATGGTAATCAGGCATTATCGCCTCCTGTTATTGGATTATTTGATGAAGGTTTAACTTTAAGTCAAGCGGAGAAAGTTTTAAGTTTAATAGATAGCGGTATAACACAATCTGACCGTTTACGTTTTTATGCAAAGATATTAGATAGTGGGGTACCAATATCAACTTTAACAATAAGAGCATTCAATACTTTGTGTAACAAAGCAGAGTTTGCTGGTGTAAGTGTATCTCCAACGGCTGAGATAAAGACGGCGGGCGGTGGGATAAATGTAACATCATTTACTGGAGGTTCAGGAACGTCAGGAGATACAGCTGGTGATCATTTAAATCATTTAATGAATATATTGTTGAAGTCTGGAAATCCAGATCCTGATATAGCTTCACAGCAGTCTCGATATTTAGAAGGGAGTTTACAGGCTGGTGAGGTTTCAATTACAGAAAAACCTTTAACTTACACAAATTTAATGGAGTTGAATGATGTTGTTGGCAATACAGTTGAGTTTAATAAACTATACATTGACCCATGGATAGAGGATCGTGCTGGTAAATTTACTGTACCATCGATTACAGAAGCAGAGTTTAAAGTTTTATTTGAAGATTTATTTGATAGAAATTGGAATTTAACGCAAGCACAGAAGCTTCTGGATTTGTTTGATCAAGGTATTAAAAAGAAAGATACCCTAGAGTTTTACGCAAAGATGATAGAAGAAGATAATTCTTTATCAGCAAGGACAATATTTTTATTAGAGGACTATCGTAATAGTTTAGGAGTTGATTTTAAGATAAAGGCTGGTGGTGAATTGATTGGGACGAAAACGGAGACCGATCTTGGAGGGGGATTGTATAAGACAGAGTATAAATATCCAAATCCAGTATTTGAGGCAGATATTCCAGCAGGAGCCACAGCCACAGATATAGAAAATTATAAAAAGAAGGCATTTCAATTAAATCAGCTTGGAGAAACACTATTTAAGAAGATAGCTCCCAAGGGTCTAACTGAATCATCTAAAGACTACGCTTCTAGATTGAAAGCTACAGAAGATGCTATGCAGCAGCCAAGCCATTTATTAGAGGGTATGTTATCAGATAGACAATCAAAATTAATGATCTCGGGAAAAAATTTTTCTTATGAAAATGTAATGGATTTAGTGCTTGCAGCAGGTGATTTAGGAGCAGAAAGTTTTAGTTTTAATGGAACATTACCAACAAATACAATGTCAGTGACATATTACAAGGATACTCAGGCGACAAATAAATTGTATGCGGAAGGTTGGTCGAATGATGCAAGTAGAGTAACGAAGATGGCAGCGAGTGTACCACCGTTATCCGTAGTTGCTTTTCAGGAGTTATTTAATGGCAATCGAGGATTGGGAGTAACGGGATTATTTGATGAGGGTTTAGGCTTAGATCAAGCGAATAAAGTATTAGATTTAATAGATAGCGGTATAACAGATGTAAATCGTTTAAAGTTTTATGGACGTTTATTAGATAGTGGTGTATTGATATCAACTCTAACGATAAAAGCATTTGATAATTTATGGAAGAAAGCAGAGTTTGCTGGTGTAAATGTGTCTCCATTAGGTCAAATAAAGGGACCTAGTGGAATTAACGTAACAGCATTTAGTGGCGGTTCTGGACCAGCAGGAAACACTCCAGGAGACCATTTAAATCATTTGATGAATATATTGTTAAAGGCAGGGGATCCAGATCCTAGTATAGCTTCACAGCAGTCTAGATATTTACAAGGAAGTTTGCAGGCTGGAGAGGTTGCAATTACAGGAAAACCTTTAACATACACAAATTTAATGGAAGTGAATGATGCCATATCTGACTCCGAGACATTTGATAAACTTAGAATTCAGTATTGGACTAAGGGCTTAAGTGCCCAGCAGCTAGGAAACCGTAACAGACAGGATATAAATAGAGTTTTTAATCGTCTATATGAGCAAAGTAATTATAATACTATTCAAGAATTTCAACGTCTTCTTGATGAAACAGGTATTTACGATCCTTCAGGCTTAAATTATTACAAAGATCTGATGGAGGCAATGGAAAGAAATAAGGCTTTTACTTTAAGTCTTGCTACTTTTGATAATGCGATAGCCTCTTCTAGAGAACTTGATACTTATATAGATTTAAACACCGCTAATACGAGACCCACGGCAGCAAGGCAAATAGATGAAGTATGGACTCAGCCTCTTCCAACACCTCTAATTAATTCTTCACATTCTAACTATACTGCTCATAGAGGGGCTTTTATTGACTTAATTAATGCCACAGGTTCGATAGCTAAAACGCAGGCATATTTTGTTTCGGATATCTATGGAAGCCTAACGAATAAAGATGACATCTTAACTTATAAAGATGCTTATATCACTGGAGGAGCCAGTGCTCATACTTTATCTGAGCTACAGAAATTCAGAATAGATGAAGGACTCACTTGGTCTCAGACACAAACTTTAATAGATTTACTTGAAGACCCTGCGGGAGCAGCTCACGCCCCTAGTGGGGTAGTAGATCCACAGCGTGCAAGAAAGCATGAGCTTTTAAAGGAAGCATTAGCATTTGGTGAGCTTCCTAACACTGTTAGTTTAGATTATCAGCCTCTTAATTATGCTGCACTGATGACTCTTTTAAGCTCTGTTAAAGCAGATGGTTCTATTTAAGCTTCAAAAACTCAGGTAGATCTACTGGATCACGATAAGTTTTCTCACGAGCTTTGGCTTCAGGAGTTTTAGTTATAGAGCCACTAGAAGTAATAGGAGTCTTGATAGTAGATTTGTTATTATACGCACTCTTATTATTTGAGAAGAACAGATTATTAGGATTACCTGTTGATGCAGAATTATTAGTGCTATTACCAAAAGTACTACCGATTAGAGATGAGAAAGAAGATTTACTTTCTTTAGGATTGTGAGATGCTGCACTAGAAAAGCCTCTAGCCATCTCAGTCTCTTGTGCTGCAAAACCAGTCGCTATAACAGTGATCTGAATTTCACCCTGCATTCTTTCATCAATTACCGCACCGATAATAATATTCGCATCTTCGCTAACTTCGTCATAGATAGACTCAGCAGCTTCATTAACTTCGTGAAGTGTAAGATCAGCACCACCAGTAACATTGAAAATGATTCCTGTAGCACCTTTAATAGTGTTTTCCAGAAGAGGTGAATTAATCGCTTGGCGAGCGGCTTGTATAGCTCTACCTTCACCAGAAGATTTACCCATACCCATAATCGCATTACCAGCAGCTAGCATAACGCTTCTTACGTCAGCGAAATCTACGTTAATAAGACCAGGAACAGTGATGATATCACTGATACCTTGTACACCTTGAAGTAAAACATTATCAGCTAAAGAGAAAGCAGCCGACATACTAGTCTGTCTTTCAGTGATGTCTAGAAGTTTATCGTTAGGTATAACAATAAGAGCATCTACTTTACCTTTAAGTTCAGTAATACCTTCTTGAGCTAATCTGATTCTTTTTCTACCTTCGAAGCTAAATGGCTTAGTTACTACACCTACAGTGAGTATGCCCATTTCTTTAGCTACGTCAGCGATAACACAAGAGCTACCAGTACCAGTTCCACCGCCCATTCCAGCAGTGATGAAAATCATGTCAGCATCGGCTAAGGCATTCCTAATTTCTTCTTTACTTTCTTCAGCAGCGCCACGGCCAGTTTCAGGATTACCACCTGCACCTAAACCTCTAGTTAATTTAGAGCCTAATTGGATTTGGTTAGCTGTCTGAGAATTTTTTAGGGCCTGAGTATCAGTGTTAGCCACCCAGAACTCTACAGAATTTAAGCCAGAGCGAATCATGCCATTGATCGCATTACAGCCCGCTCCACCAGTTCCAAAAACTTTAATTTTCGCACCAGATTGGTTATTATCAAAATCAGAAAAACTCATATAGTTTAGATACTAAAGCCATATGAGAAAGCCGTCAAGAGAATTTCAAAAATTTTTGAATCCCTTAACCTGAGGTTTTTGCCCCTTCTTATTTATAGTCAACGTTTTCTTATGACTGTTATTAGGGCTAATTTGTTCCATAATTTTTTTCTGTTTTTTAGAAAGTCCTAAATTCTGCATTAAAGCTAGGGGATCTAAGGAAGCAGGAGCGGTTTCTGGGGATTTAAACATGGAAAGCATAGGACCCATGGTTTTAAACATCTGGCTCATTTTATTAAACTCTGAAACCATTTGATCTATATGTTTAGAATCTAAACCAGAGCCTTTAGCTATACGCTGCTTACGCGAACGTGAAGATGCATCAGTGTAGAGTAGCTGAGGATTTAGTTTTTCCTGTTTAGTCATACTGTTTATGGCAGCTTTAAATTTAGTAATTTTTCTAGAACTTTCCTGAATAAGATTTTCTTGCTGTAAAGAAGATAAACCCATCTGCTTCATCATCGAACCCATGCCCATCATCTTCGCGATAGAACCCATGTCGCCTAGCTTAGACATCATATTCTGAGCGCTAATAAAGGTTTCATAATTAAAGTTACCTTTCATAAGTTCAGCTTCTAATCGCTGAGACTCTTCTTCCTCGAATCGTTTATGCGCGCGCTCTACCAAAGATAAAACATCACCCATGCCTAGGATACGGCTCGCTATTCTGTGTGGGTGAAAGTTTTCTAAGTCCTCAAGCTTCTCACCTACTGAGGCTAATTTAATAGGTTTTTTAATCGCTTCAGCGATAGAAAGCGCAGAACCGCCCCTGGTATCACTATCTAACTTACTTAAAGCGACAGCAGTAACGCCTATCTGCATATCGAAGGCTTGAGCCACATTTGCAGACTCTTGACCGATTAGAGAGTCTATTACTAAAAGCTTTTCACTGGGCTTAATTTTCTTTTCGAAGACTAATAGTTGAGCCATTAGGTCTGTGTCTATCTGCAAGCGACCAGCAGTGTCATAGATTACTACATCGTATTTATTTTCATTAATCTGCTTTTCAGCTAGGCTAGCCACTTCCATTAAGTTCTGTGTCGCAGGTATTTCTAAAAAGTCTACCCCAGCAGATTCTGCGAGAATAGATAACTGCTTTATCGCAGCTGGTCTCTGTAAGTCACAAGGGACTAAAAGAATTTTCAAGCCCTGAGCTTTTAGATTGTAAGCCAGTTTCCCTGCTAGAGTAGTTTTACCAGAACCTTGCAGTCCGAGTAACATTATAGAATTTACAGAACCCTTTTTAATATTAAGATTTAGTTCTGTACTTAACTCTTGCTCTTGATTAGGATCGCCGCCGAGTATCTCTATCAGTGCGTCATTGATGATTTTAACTACTTGCTCGCCTGGTTTAATTCCCCTAAGCACTTTTTCACCATAGGCTTCTTTTTCTACTCTGTCTATAAAAACTTTTACAGCATTGAGACTTACGTCAGCTGACAGTAAAGCTTTTCTGATATCCTGAATAGCAGATTCAATATTCGCTTCACTGATCTTGCTTTGACCCGTTAAAAACTGTATACTATCTTGTAATTTCTCTGTTAATTGATCGAACATTGGATTTTAAATTTTAGCAAATGCGCATCACCTTGATTTTAGTAGTCTTATTCACCTTACCCTTGGTAAATAGTTTTTTCGTGAATACGATTACACTCGTGAAAAATATTAGTGAGTATGTCTATTTAAGGCAGAAGAAGCAGGATTTAATCTGTAAAAAGCAGGATCTTTCTGAAAGGATAAAGACTTTTAATTCTAGTGCGAGTATTAAGAGGACTATTAAAGAGAGGATTAAGTTAATAGAGGCTAATGAGATTCTTTTGAAGTTGGGTTAGGAAAGTCTCCTACCAAGTAATTTCAAAGCTATACTTTAAATATGTCTGCTATCTTAAAGCGAGATTTAGAAAAAACGGTAAAAGAATTACTTCAGGATTTTCCGTGTGTAGTACTTTTAGGAGCTAGACAGGTAGGTAAATCTACCCTCTTAAAGAAGGTATTGCCAAATGCTGAATTTGTTGATTTAGAGAGAAAAGATACCCTTGAGATGTTGAGCGCTGAGCCAGAATTGTTTTTACGAGAAGCTTCTTTGCCTTTGATTATTGATGAAGCTCAATTCTGCCCAGAACTCTTTCCAGCTCTAAGGGTTAAGATAGATGAAGATAGAAAAAAACATGGACGTTTTTTAATTAGTGGCTCTAGTTCACCGCAGCTTCTTAAAAATATTAGCGAATCACTAGCTGGCAGGGTGGCTATTTTAGAAGTGCCAACTTTAACTTGGTCTGAGGCTTTTGAGCTTCGCTCATCTAAATTTTATGATTACTTAGATAAACCTGAAAAATTTATAAATTTAAAAGCACTTTATAAGCTAGAAAAGCTTCAGGAGTTAGCTTTGTTTGGCCTGTATCCAGAGGCTTTTTTGAAAAGAAAAAAATTAGCATCTTACGATACTTGGGTTAGATCATATTTTGATACTTACATAGAAAGAGATATCCGCACTTTATTTCCTAATTTAAAGTTAGACAGTTACAGAAGGTTCATTAAAATGCTGGCTTTCTCTTCTGGTGAGCTTTTAAATGCTTCTAGCTTCGCTCGTTCTTTAGATATTTCTCAACCTTCTGTGAAAAATTATATGGAAATAGCAGAAGGGACTTTTCTTTGGCGGCGTTTAGACTGTTATCGTGAAAATGCAAAAAAACGTCTGGTGCAAATGCCTAAAGGGCATTTAAGAGATAATGTGATTTTAAATTATCTTCTGAATATCAATACTGTAGATGATTTGAAGTCTCACCCACAGTTTGGAAGGATTTGGGAAGCTTTTATTATAGAGCAGATTATTAAAAATCTCGATCAGAGACTATATAAACATAAAGAATTTTTTTATAGAACCCATAATCAGGCTGAGATTGATTTAATAGTTCAGGGACGCTTCGGCTTAATACCTATAGAAATTAAATCTGGATTAAGCGTAAAGAGGGAGCAGTTAATAGCGATGAAGAACTTTATAGAAGAACATAACTGCCCTTATGGAATACTGATTAATAGTGCAGAAAAGGTTTTAAAGTTATCAGAAAAAATATATCAAGTGCCAGTGAGTTTTATTTAAGGTAATGATAGAGAGCTTATTTACTTCTAGAACAAGAAACTCCCTTAGGAACATAGTTTCACCTCGCTATATGGATCATGTATTCTCTCAGCTAAAAATTTATTATCAAGAGAAAGGCTCTCCGTTGAAGAGTTTTTTAGCGGACGATCAATAATTTTCTTGAAGTTGCTTTCCCCTTCTCCAAGGAGTATTTAAGTCTCACCCCCCAAGTCAAGCGTTTATTAAGTAGTCTAAGCAAAGAAATGACGAGAATACAGATTCAAGACGGCCTTGGATTAAAAGATAAAAAGAGTTTTGGGGGATTTATAAGATTCTTTATTATTCATCTAAAGCCTCAATGCAAGAAAGCATTTGCCGAGGATTAGTGATATAAGTATCTTGGCGTTTTTGCTCATCATTAGCAGCGTAAACTAATATCTTTCCATATTTTAAATCGGGGAAGGTTTTTTCAAAGTAATCTAAATTTTTTAAAAAATCCTTCGTAAAGGTTTCAGCAGATTTGATCTCTATAGGTAAATAACAGTTCCCGATATTATAAATGATATCAATCTCTTTCTGTGAGCCATCTCTATAAAAACAAAGATTGTTTTTTTTGCCATTATTATAGCGGTGCTTAATCAATTCATTTATAACTAAATTTTCAAAAAGATTCCCTCTCAAAGGATGACTGTGAAGGTGTTTCTCTTTCTCTATATCTAATAAATAAGCTGCAAGGCCTGTATCGTAAAAATAGATCTTCGGTGATTTAATAAGCTGTTTTTTAATATTAGTAAAAAATGGTGGTAGCAGATAAATAATATAGCTAGCCTCTAATATACTGATCCACTCTCTAATAGTGTTGTGTGATACGCCTAGATCGTCTCCGAGGTTTTGATAGTTAAGAATCTGCCCGACTCGTCCAGCACAGAGTTTCAAAAATTTCTGGAATAAATGTAAATTTTTTAATTCGCTAATCTCTCTTACATCCCTCTCTACATAGGTTTTTATATAATCTCTCATGAAAGCCTCTACTGGAATGTCCTCCTCGTATAATTTAGGATAACTACCCTTAAAGATAAGCTCATCATAAGAAGGAGGTTCTTTATAATAACTACTAATTTCTTTTAGGCTGTATGGAAGTAAACTAATAATCGCGGTTCTGCCTGCTAAAGACTGGTTTATGGAGTCTAAAAGATTAAATTGCTGTGACCCTGTCAGGATAAACATTTCTTTGACTTTTTTTTCGTCGACTATTGCTTGAATATATGAAAGTAAAATTGGCACTCTTTGAATTTCATCTAAGATTGCACCATCGGGGTATTGGTTTAAAAAGCTTTCTGGGTCATCCTGTGCGAAGCTTCTCGATTTAGGATGTTCTAAATTAACATAAGGCTTATTTTTAAAGATCTTTGTTAATCAGCATATTTTACTTTTACCCAATAAATTGTAAGTAGCACTTACAATTTATTAGATTTCTTTGTTTTATTATATAGCAGACTTTTGGAAGATTTATAAATTTACCCTCCCATAATCTCCTGTAACTGACACATCTGCGAGTCTTCATGAATGATTACCCCAGTAAATCCGAAGGCTTCTATAGTCTCATCTAGAGAGGATCTCTCTTGATAGTGCTCACTTAAAAATTCTAATAATTCATGCTTATATTCAGTATCTTCATTACCTCTTAGGTGTTTACCTTTAGTTTCTATGAGGATATAGTCGAATTTATTTTTCTGCTCAAGCTGTTTTTTAATTAGAAAATCTGGATAAATACGGCGTTTCTCCCAGCCTTGTAAATAATAGTCCTGACGCTCATTTATTCTATGCCACCAAGCGGTTTTACTGAAATCATATTCGAGCTGAGTTATACAGTTTCTCTCTAATTCATTAAACCAAATGGCGTAAAGCGGACTGAAGAGATTTTTTTTCGCGAACTTGCCATCTTTTAACGTAAATTCTTCTAATTCTTTAGGGCTGTCTAGCTCTAGCTCTCTTGGTATCTCATAATATTCTTCCTGAAGAGAGAATTCTAATTTATTTTCCTTAGACCATTTTTTGAAGAGCTTTTCAGCTTCATTGTAAATTTGTTTTTGTAAATCTAATTTAATTTCTTCTATCAAACCTAAAGCATCTCTATGTTTACTAATTAGATCTAGATGAGGTTTTAGGATATCGTAAGCTATCCATGCGTTGGGGATTAGGTCTTTAAATTTCTGTAAAATATAAATCGCCTCTAGTGGAGCCTTTTCTCTATTTAAATTTTTTTCTATCGCATCTATATCGAAAAGTTTTAAAGTCTCTGAATCACGGTCACACACTATCTTTTTAATAGTATCGAACTGATCTGAATTTTCATAAGAGCTAAGCTCTTGTCTGAGCTTGATTTTAGACCAGTCTATTTCTGGGAGTATATGTTCTATCCAGTTAAATTCAGTAGATTCACCCGATTCTAGTTTTAAAGTTATTTTTGGAAGATAAATTTTGTCTTCTTTAAAATTTTCTTTTCTTTTGATTTTTACTTTTCTCGGATTTAGATTTTTTTGGGCTTCTGGATTATTTTCATCTTGAGTTCTTAGGGAGTTTTTTATATCGCCGTAACCATGCTCTTCTAAAGACTTCTTAATTCCATCTGCAACCTTTTTAACATTACTGTTAAACATATAAACGAAGCTTTCATTTAATTCAGGATAATCTGGAATCTGTTTAGTATAAGGCTGCCGTAGGATTCGACCTAGCATTTGAGTTAAGGCTGTTTCAGCAAGGGTAGTATCTAAATTACATAATATATAAGCGAAAGGACAGTCCCAACCTTCTGCTATGGCATATCTCGTAATAATGTATTTAATTCTACACTTATGACTACGAAGCTCTATTTTCTCCAAATCATCTTTCTCAGAGGATTTAATGGCGATTTCTTCTAAAGGTATTCCAGTCTTTAGTAAGTAGTCTTTTACATCTTCTGCATGAATGTACTTAGAGTCTCTTGTGTCTTTCCCCGTTCTTTGAACTCGAATTAGCATGATGGGGCGAATATATACATCATCTTCTGCCTGATTCATTTCTGCGAATTTATCTAACTGCCTCAGCTTTTCTAAAGATCTATCTAAGCAGGTATTCCAGTTATTTCCAGCGGTCTGGGTTACAGTTATAGGCATCTTAATCATCTGTTCTTTCCAGAGATCGAAGCCCTTAGCTTCATAGAGAATGCTAGATCTCTCTGAGGGAGTGGCACTGAGTTCTAGAATAAAAGAAGGATTAAAATTAATAATATTTTCTTTTGCTTTGTCAGTTTTCTGTCTATGAGACTCGTCTAGAATAAATAGAGGCTGTTCTATGCGTATAAGATTAGCGAGAGAGTGCTTAATAGTGGTGTTAGGGAACTGTTTATAAGTGATAACGCTTTCACTGAAGCTATCTAAGTTCGGGAAGTTTTTTTTCAGGAAAAAATTATCACCAGCTTCAGTATATTCAGGAAAATAATTCGAGTAGAGAGCTGAATCATCGTAGATCTTACGCTTATCCTTAGTCTCCTTACCGATATTAAAAGATTGTATAGTTAGAACTAAGACGCAGAGATGAGTTTCTAAGTCATTTTTCGTAATGCGACTCTCTTTATTAAAAATCTTCAGTTTACCGAAGGCACTATTCTTAAGGCTTACATGTAAAGGATGCTGAATATCATTTAACTGCTTTAAAGTCTGTTTGTAGATAGTATCAGAAGTAGTCACCCAGATTACTAAGCCACTGTGTTTTTTATAAAAATATTCTTGGATTTTTTCTATGCAGTGTGCTGCTAGATAGGTTTTACCGCCACCTGTAGGTAATTTAAAGCAGACTTTAGGTATGGGTTTGCCGTTAATATTCCTAACATTATGATAAGGATATTTTCTTTGGACTCCTTGAAAAGAACGTTCTATATCATCATGAAATTTGTATAGATTTTCTATAAATATAGCTAAATGCTCTAAAGCTTCTCTTTGATAGGATTTTAGCTCAAAAATACTTGCCATAAATTTAATCCTCTGAATCTTCTAGGTTATTTAAGACGTTAGCGGAATTGATTTGTAAGTACTGATAAGGGATTTGGCAGATAATAGGTTTTTTCGTATACTTCTCTTTCTCAATAAGGCTTTTAATGCTTTTATTATCCACATAAATAGTGACAGCATAAATTAGTGCCTGATAGCCATTATCACAGTCTTTTAGAATCTGCTCTAGCTTAGAGCGGCTTAAAGCATAATCGTGGTGCTTCAGTTTCTCTTTATCAGCACTGTATATTAGATAGAGTTTATAGTTTTCGGTTTTACCGATGTAATGTGAAGCGTTTTCTGTTACGTTACTTAAAGCTTGATTAGTAGTGTGATAAAAAAGGTAGCTAGCAAGTGCCTCATAGCTAGGTAAGTCTTTTTCTAAAAATAGAGTATTTAAATGTAAAGCTTCTCCTAACTTTACTACGGTGAAGCTGCCGCCTAGACCTTCTTTAAGCTTAGGGTCTTTAGCTGTTGCTACACCTTCTATGCAGCGACGGATTCTTGCAGTGGTGATTTCGAAAATGTTTTTGAAGCCTTGCTTGGAGGCTTCTTCTGATTCTTCAGGCTGTTGTATTAGAATAAACTTCCTGCTTCCACCATCTTCTTTATTCATTTCTAGGACAGCGTGTCCAGTGGTTCCTGAGCCTGCGAAGAAGTCTAGGATTAGAAAATCTTTATCAAAGTCAGCTAAACTATTTAACAAGTGTTTGAGTAAATAAACAGGCTTAGAATAATTAAAGACAGGCTGTTCAAATATTTCTTTTAAATTTTCAGTTGCATTCTCGTAATTAAAAGATTTTTCACTGAGTATGGATCTTATTTTTGAGATTTTATTTTCCTCAAAGTAGATTTTTTCAAATACGTCAAATCTTTTTTCACTCTTATTCTTAACAACTCTAACAATTAATTTGTTGATTTCTTTATTTACGGTATCTTTAGACCAACGCCATCTACCATCCTCACCGTTAGATAGTTTAGGTAATATCTCTATAGCATTATTAGATTTTCTTTCTGTTGAAATTTCTGAGTTTTGTGCATCATAAAAAATAGGGAAATATTGATTAGGAGCGTCACTCCTCTTTGAGTCAGCTCCACGTTTTCTGAGACCCCTTTCTTCATAAGCTTTTCCTTGATTATCAGATTTGTTATAATTTTCAATACCTTTAATAAAACCAAATGGTAAAAGATTTGTTTTTAACTTACTGAAGCAAAGAATATATTCATGCTCAGATGCCGTGTGTTTCTTGGCTTGGTTACCACGGGGATTAGATCTTACCGTGAAAGTCTCTATATAATTATCTTCATCGAAAATTTCATCAAGCATGATTTTTATATGAAAAAATTCAACATCATTAATACTAATAAAAATGACTCCGCTTTCTGAGAGCAGTTCCCTCGCTAATACCAAGCGTGGATACATCATACAAAGCCACTTATCATGCCTTTGTAGATCTTCTTTACCGACCACGTTTCCAAGCCAGCTCTTTATCTGAGGGCTATTTAGATTATCGTTATAAACCCAATTCTCATTTCCAGTATTATATGGCGGGTCTATATAGATGACATCAACTTTAGAAGCGAATTTGGGGATTAGAGATTTTAAAACTTCTATATTATCACCTTCGATAATCAAATTATCATCTAGACTGGGTTCTGGACTTAAGCTATCCTGCTGATCTATCTTCAGCTCCCTAACTGCTAGTGAGTGATGATAATTTATTACAGCGTCTTTTCCTTCCCAGATTAGTTCAGGCATGATTTTCTCCCACGAATATGTAAGAGCCTAGGATTATGTCCTAGACTATGGTTTAGTTAATGATTACTTTAGTGAAAATACTAAAGTTTAAGGAAAGCTATTTAATTTTTTATATCATTAAATAGCCGGGAGTTGATAAATCGCTACAGGACGACTACTGCAATCTTTAAGCCCGAAGGCTTTGGACATGCATTACAGTCTCCCGGCTTTTTTAAAACCGAGAGATATCGTTTTGACAGTCGGATATCTCTATCGACTGCCTGTAGTGAGGCTATCAAACCCCAAGGCTCTTTCCTTAAAAAGAACCTCGTTATGAATTATAAACTAAGTTGAGCTGTTAGCTAAAAAGTTTATTGAACTAGAATCAATGAACGCCTCTTATATATTCGATTTGATAGGCTATGAATTAGTATCAGCTGATCTTGAGTAAATCTTCACAGAAAACCTGAGCCATACAAAAGCTGAAGAGCAGTATAATTACAAAAAGAGTGTTAAAGAATGATGAAAAGCAAATAAAAATATTTGAGACTGGCTCTAAATGGCTAAGAGCTGATTTTCATCTACATACTCGTGCAGATAAAGAATTTATTTATACTAAAAACGAGAACGATTTTATAAGTGATTATATTAAAGGACTAAAAAAAGCTGATATTCGACTCGGCGTGATTACTAATCATAATAAATTTGACTTAAGTGAGTTTAAGGCACTAAGGAAGGCTGCTCGCAGAGAAGAAATTTGCTTGCTTCCTGGAGTAGAACTCTCTGTAAATGAAGGTAGTAGCGGGGTTCATGTACTAGTAATTTTTAATCCAGATGAATGGATAAAATCTGAGAGCGATTTAATTAATCCTTTCATTAGCTCAATGTTTCCTGGAAAAACTAAAATAGAATATGAAAACGAAAATGCTAATTCGGATAAAAATCTTATAGATACCATTGAAGAGCTTGGTAAAAGGAATCTTGATTACTTCATAATTTTTGCTCATGTAGAAAATAACAAGGGACTATGGAAAGAAGTCAATGGTGCTAAACTCACTCAATTTTTCACAGAAGAACGTTACACCGTTCTAAAAGAAAGATGTTTAGGATTTCAAAAAGTTCGCACCCATGATGTTGCAGAGCATCCTTGTAGGCTTAAAGTTCAAAACCGGCTTGGTAATTGGTATCCAGCAGAACTAGAAGGTAGTGATTGTAAAAAAATAGAAGACATCGGTAAAGGCAAAACAACATATCTTAAATTAGGCAGCTTTAATTTTGAAGCGATAAAACATGCTCTATTAGATTATAAAAGCCGTGTCAGAGAGAGCCTTCCAGAAATCAAACATTCATACATCCAAAAAATCAGCTTCACAGAAGGAGTAGGGAGCTTATCCTCTCAGACAATAAATTTCTCAGCAGCTTTAAATACTCTCATCGGCATTAGAGGCAGTGGTAAATCATCTCTCATAGAAGTTTTGCGCTATGCTTTAGATCTCTCTGTAGGAGATAATGATAAAAAATATAAAAATGATTTGATTGACAAAGCATTAGGCAGCTCAGGTAAGCTAATACTAAATCTAGTAGACTGTCATAATCAGGAATATGAAATTCATAAAATAAAAGATCAAAGCTCAGACATATATTTAAATGGCAATAAAATAAGTGGAATTTCTATAAAAGATACTATAATCCGTAATCCTATTTACTTTGGGCAAAAAGATTTAACGGGATTATCATCAGAAAACACTCTAATTGAGAAATTCCTAGAAAGAGAATTAAGGGATATTCGCCTAAAAATTAATCAAAAATCTGATGAAGTAAAAACCTATCTAGATAAGCTTTCCAAAAGATCTAAGGCTGAAGAAGCTTATAAGGAGCAGCTAGGCATTATTACGAACAACACGCATAGATTAGAAACATATAAAAAATATAATTTAGAAGAGAAACTTAATGAAAGTCTAGAACTAGAGAAAGATTTAGATTACATAGAAAAAAGTAAATCTATAACAGAAGATTTTATAAATAAATTCAATGTGTTCCTGAATACTTATACAGATACCTTAAAGAATTTTCCAATGCGTGAATCCAAGCACAATAAGGACTTAGTTAGCGAATCTATAAACAAAAATCAAGAATTTCAACAAATACTAGAGTCCTTAAAAATCTATTTAGGAAAGGCAGAAAAAATAAAAGAAGATTTCATTAATCTCTCAAACACTCTAGGAGCAAGAAAAGAATCTGCAAAAGAATCTTTTGCTGAGCTAGAAAGGAACTTAGCTTTAGAAATAGAAAACAGTTCAATCAAAAACATTAGTATAGATGATTTCAAAAAACTCACCGATGAACTCAGGAAAGCCCAAGGGATTGCAGATGAATTACTAAAAGTAATTAATGATGAAAAAAAACTCTCAGAAGCTTTTGAAAATTCATTAAACGAATTAGAAAACCTTTGGTTAGAGGAATATAATCTAGCTAAAACGAAATTAAAAGAACTCTGTAAAGATACTAAATCCATATCCATAGAATGTGAATACCAAAACAACAAAGAAGCTTTCCTAAACTTTATAAAGCAAATTTTTACTGGTAGCGGTAAGCAGCCTGTTACTTACAAAAAAATCAGTGAAGAGTTTAAGAATTTTATTGAATTGTATAGAACTTTAGAGAATAACTTTGAAGATAAAAAAAGCTTCTTTGGATCAAATCCAGAAGATTTTCGCAAACTCTTTAACGAAAAAATAAAAGAATTAATTACATATCAAACACCTAATAAGTACCTTATTAATTATCATGGTAAAAACTTATTACATCACTCTCTAGGACAGCGTGCATCAGCTTTAATAATATTTATTTTAACTCGTGGTGGTCACGACCTTATCGTGATTGATCAGCCAGAAGATGATTTAGATAATCAAACTATTTATGAAGATGTTATTAAACTAATCCGTGAAATAAAACCTCAGGTACAGTTTATACTTGCCACTCATAATCCTAATATTCCAGTGCTTGCTGATGCAGAATTAGTACAGGTCTGCTCTTTTACTAATGAAAAGATAGAAATTAGCTCTGGCAGCATTGATGAACCAAATACACAGAAACAAATTATTAATATCATGGAAGGTGGCAAAGAAGCTTTTGATCGCAGAAAGGAAATATATAAAAAATGGAATCCCTAGATATAATATTAGCTACAGCTCGGGGAGAGGATTCCACTCACCAATTAAAAAGTAATTATTCTAATCTAGAGCAGCTTAGTGCAGATATGGTAGCGTTCAGCAATAGCCATGGAGGTAACATTCTTATTGGTATTCAAGAATTTAAAGATGAAGCCAATACCATAATCGGTCTTAGTGATCAGGAAATTAAAAATTTGAATCAAATGATTTCCAATGCAGCAAGTCAAGGAGTAATTCCAGCTATAAATCCCAAAACTTCTATTGTCGAAGTAAATAGCAAAATGGTACTAGTAATAGAAATTCCAGAAGGAATAAATAAGCCTTACCAAGATAAAAATGGTATCTTCTGGGTTAGAAGCGGCTCTGATAAACGTAAAGCTACGGCGAGAGAAGAATTACAAAGACTATTTCAGAATGCTGGTCTAGTACACGCAGATGAAGTTCCTGTAAGTGGTTCTAATATTTCTGACTTAGATTTAGATTACTTTAGTAAATTCTATGAAAAGCGTTTTGGCAGAAGCTTAGAAAATGAATTTCTCTCGCTAGATAAAATCTTAGAAAATATGAATCTAGCTCAGAATCAGCAATTAAATCTAGCAGCGACCTTATTATTCAGCAAAAATCCAGACTTCCGCCTACCAGCATTTATTGTAAAAGCTCGTTCTTACTTAAGTGATACTACTAATGAGAATTCATATCTAGATAGTTTAGATATAAGAGGTAGATTAGCAGATGTTTTCCACAGATCAGTAAATTTTATTTTGATGAATATTCATCATATTCAAGCTGGACAAAATGTCAACAGTGTAGGTGAATCAGAAATTCCTCGTATAGTACTAGAAGAGCTTATCGCAAATGCCTTAATGCACAGAGACTACTTTATCTCAGCACCTATTAGAATTTTTGTTTTTCCTAGTCGTATCGAAATTATCAGTCCAGGACACCTACCTAATAACCTAAGCATTGAGAATATTAAAGCTGGTAACTCAAATATGCGAAACCCGGTCTTAGCTTCTTTCGCTGTCAATTTATTACCATATCAAGGGATCGGAACAGGTATCCTAAGGGCTTTGAGTAACTATCCAGATATTGACTTTGAGAATGATCGTAATAATAACCAATTCAAATGTACTATTCACAGGAGTCAGTAAAATAATTTAAGATGTCTTTAAAAAAGCTACACGCTCAGAATTCATTTTAAATCTTCTATTAATTTAGCCAATGCTATTCGATCAATCCACTCAATATTATGTTCTTGACTCATGCGACTTAATTCAGCCTGGTGACAATCTTTGTAGGTGCCATTCGTGATAAACATCGCTCTATCAATATTATAATAACTACTGTAGCTCTTTAAAACTTCGGGAAAACTCATTAATTTATTACGATCTCCGTAATCTTTACCCCCGTGTACATGTTTAACCTGTGCTGCGATTTGTTTGCCATTTTCATCATCGAAAATAAAATCAACTCCAATATCTCTAGGTTTTTTGACCACATAACCTTTCTTTTCAAAAATACGCCTAATAATTTTCTCAAACTCTAGTCCCTGTTGGCTTTTATTTTGATATTTAATAGAATCTATCTCATCTAAAGAAGGAATTTTACTATCTGTATCTGTCTTGGGGTCTAGTTCTTTACTCATTTCTTTTAAGATGTCTCCTTCTGAAATATTTTGTGTATAACTCAAATCAAAGAGATTTTTTCTAGCTGTACGCTTTATTTCTAGCCTATCGTGAAGATTTTTCTCAAAAGTATGCTCTGCTACGAAATAGTACACATAAACATTTTTCTTCTGTCCCGTTCTATAAGCTCTACATGTAGCTTGATCTTCGACTGCGGGATTCCACCAACGAGTTAGATGCAGCACATGATTAGCTTCTTGGAGGTTTAAACCCATACCAGCACAGCGTGGTGATAGAACTAAAGCTGAAAAACCATTTTCTGCCTGAAATTTCTTTAAATTATCTTTTTTATCTTCCTCTGAAAGTTTACTGTTAATAGGAGCTAGACTTAAATTAAAATGATCGTTAATGAAGTCCTGGACTGCTTCTTGATAATGATTATATTCACAGAAAACTAAAGCTTTTTCATTTTTTTTCTTTATGTCTTTTAGTAAGTCTTTTAATTTACCTAAACGATCATTTTCAGTAAACCATTCTTGGAAATGAGGTTTAGTATAAATCTTGCCATTAGCAAGAAACCTATGTATGGAAGATTGTTTAATTAAACCTACTTTTTTCAGAGCAGGATATTTGCTTTTTAAAATACTATGTATGTGTTCCTCAGATTCTTCTTCAAGTTTAAAGGAAACGTTCGTTGAAACTAGTTCAGGGAGATCTTTCTTTAATTCAGGATCTTCTTTTAGCCGACCATTGGCATAGCCTTTAGTGAAATTGCCAAATTCTAGGCTTGTAATCAGATCTTTAAAACAACGTTCTCTTTCGCTATCTGGTAAATCTTGGTTAAAAAAAGCTTGATATTTTTTCCTAAAATCTTTTAATGATCCTAAAAGACCTGCATGAGAGCTATCCATAATATTCCAAAGCTCAGACATATCATTTTCGATAGGTGTTCCACTCATGAGAATTTTAAAAGTAACATTAGTCGCTATCGCTTTTAATACAGTAGATACCTGCGTTTTAGCTGACTTAGCTTTTTGTACTTCGTCGCAGAGTAATAATGACCATGGAATTTGAGCGAAAGAATGCTGATAATTAACCATGGTGTCATAGGTGATAATGATGCATTTATGTTTTAAAAGTAAATTTTTATCTAATAAAGGATAGCCTAGTTTCCCTTCAGGGACAGCTTTAGCACTGCTATCTCGGAAATATTTTTTAGGAGAAATCGATTTAGCAGCTGTTTGAGAACCATGTAAAATAGTAAAATCAAATTCTTTACTATCTATAAAAAAATTTTTAGCTTGCTCCTCGAAGTTATCTAAAAGTATAGGTGGAACTACTATTAAAATAGGCTTAAAATCTGTTTCGGGGAAACGCTTTTGCCAAATAGATCTCATTAGTAGTTTAATGAAACACATGGTCTGAAAAGTCTTACCTAAGCCCATATCATCAGCTAGAAGCACACCTGGATACGAAGCCATAAAGCAGTTTACCAACCATTCTATACATTGTTTTTGATAAGGGAAAATATTAATCCCATCTTTCGTATCGATTAAACTCCAGTCTAAATGGGTGTTTAACTCATCAGTACTTTGTCTTTCATCATATTCTCGAATTTCGGCATTAGTCTGAATAATCAGTGCTTTATCATTCTCTGCTTTAGGAATGTTTTCAGAGTTAGTTTCTGCTTTTAGGCTTTTTTGAAATAATTTACTACCTTTATCTAAGCAGCTATTTATATAGTGAAAAGACTCTTGGCGCGTTATATCTAGTTCGACCTCATCACCTGTTTTGCTATCTTTTAGAAGATAGCTGCGTTGTGATTCTTTCGCTGCTAATTTAAGGTCTTCTTTAGCAATATTTAAATCTTCTTGATTGAGAAAAACGCTTTTATTTTCCTCTCCTTGATTTGAGTTGCCTAGATTAATTTTTATAAAATTATCATCCTCTAAAATGACAGCATTTTGCTTATTATCTGCTTCTATAAGCTCATCCATGCCATCGAAAATTGTTTTCTGTTGAACTTTACCAAACTGTCCTGGGATGACTATCGGTTTACCGATTCCTATTACTCTAGGACCGTATTGGCTAACATCTAGATTAAAAATATTATAGAACTCTGGAAGCTCTTTTAGAATTGAGCTATCAGAGTGATATTTTAATTTCTCAATTATTTCATCACTCGCCTTATGGTGATAATCGGTCTTTAATTTAAGGAGAGCCTTTTTAGTAGAGGGATTTAAGCCTAAATCTATATTCTCACCATTCGCTGTCCTAATTTTTATAGTATTGGACTGGGTATCCCAGATTCTTAAGCCTCTTTGTATCGCTTCTAAAGCTTTTTCTGTGCTTTCATATTTTAAAACCTCGCCTAACTCTTCATTAAAGGGTACTAAAGATGCTAAGTCTTCACTGCTACTAACTTCTAGAGATTTAGTGGCATATAAGTCGAACTTATTATAATGAAATATTTTTATGTCACTCAGTCTTAAATCATTTAGTAAAAGTGAATTATCACTATCATGCTTAGTAATCCATTCATGCACTTTCTGTAAAGCACTTATGATAACTGGATTATTCGCTGACCAGAGTTCCTTTTGATTTATATAACTATCAAAGAGTTGGTAAATCCAGTATGGTAATACTGTAAGAGACTGCTTTTTAGCCTTAAGATTTAAATCTAAAATTAAGCCATTTTCTTTAACTTTATCTGTAATATTTTGAAAGCCATTTTCAGTTTTCATTGAAAGCCATAGCTCTACTTCACTACCGCTAAATTCAGCGGTTACTTTAAATTCTTTATTAGTGTTTAAGACAGGAAAATAATCTAAGATTTTTCTATCCTCATCTAAAGCTATTTTCAAGCTTAGAGTACCTTCACCTTCGCTATCTTCCTCCTCTTCCTCAGAGCTAAAATTAATTCCTAAAGTCTCAGCAGTTTCTTTATCTAAAGAGCTTTTCTGTAAATTAATTAGAAAATTATTTTTTAAATTCTCGTAATTTATAAAATAATCGCCATTATCATCAATGTTGAAAAAATTTTTATTGTTTAAAACATTATAGATACTCAGATCGTCATGGAATGCCTTTTCTAGACTTAATCTTAGACCATGAAACACGGGCTTTAATCTGAAGCGAGTCTTTAAAAAGCTTTTCCCTGTAGTTTTATTAGAACTCTTTTTTTTGAATAGATCTAAAAAGGCATTTAATGAACTAGGCATAATTAATTTCTTCTCCAGTCTTAGGGTTTCTAGGGGTTAGCTCATATAGCTCTTTCATCATGCACGTAACGGACTCATTCCAAAAGCGATTACTACGACTAAAACGCCAGTGAGGAGATCTCCTGAATGATGCTTGATCTTTTTTTGCATCGTAAACTATATCTGTAAAAATGAAATAATCTCTAAGGCGAATTGGTACACTGATATTTTTACCGAAATAAGTGTCATAAAACCTTAGAAGGATCTTCTCATTCTCAGAAAGAGAAGGTTTGTTTTTTATAGAGTTAATATTATAGACATATGCAGCAGTACCAGTGTCAACTGTTTCGAAAATCAATATTTGATCTATTTTGAGAACGAAAGATGTTAAAGAAGAGTGATTTAAAATTGGCTCTATAAATAAATCAATATCTTTTTTTTCAGTTAATTTTTTAAATTGATTTATTTTATATCGATCAGGTAAAAAAATTCTAAAATCATCAGCATAGTATAAATATCTTTGCCAGCACTCTTTACGCCCATGTTTATCTGGAGAGTCTTTAAAGGCAAACTCAAAGAATAAATTAAAGTCTTGTTCATTAAACCAATAGCGAATTTTTTTATATACCCCTTCGTCACTTTCCTGTAGGATCTGCCACTCAGATTTATTAATACGAGGATCACCTAGTTTATTTTTTGTAAAAGACTTTATTTCGCTCTTTTCTCGTTCATTAATATTCCACTCTATTGTTTTAAATAGCTTAATAAAGCGCTCACAGCCTTTTCTGGAACGTAGATGAGTAAAAGCATGTAAAATATTTTTAAATAGATCGAAATTAGAGCGATTAGCCAAGTATTTTTCTAAAAGATAATGGAAGTATTTAGATAGAAGATGATCTATAAAAGAATCATTAGGAAAGAATTTCACATAAAATTTATTAGAGGCTATTTCTAAAATGCTTTCTGATAAATTTTCATCATTAATACTCTGATTTTCTAATAAAATAAATATTTTTTCTGCCTCTGCCTGAAAGTAGACTTGTTCACTTTTTTCTTTTCTATAAGTTTCAAAATCAAGTAGCAGTGAGTGTTTTTCAAACAGATTATTAATCTGTATTTTAGAATTACTAAGTTGGAAAAACCAATCCTCTAAAAGCTCTAACCAAAAATCATCTTTAAATTCATAGTCCTCATTTAGAATTTGAAAACGCCAAATATAGTCATTAAGCCATCTTAATAAGATACGCTGCGGTTCCTGTCTTTTAATTAAATTTCTGAATTCTAATTCATCTTCAAGACCAGACATAGAGAGACCTAGACGAACTATGGTTTTTTTAATCTTTATATCATCAGGGTTTTTAAGATATTTTCCCCATTCAGTTTTTAGATCTCCAATCTTAGTTAAGCTAATAGTGTTAAGAGACTTAGTCTTTAGTTTTCTCAAGCGAGTAATTAATGGATTGAAATGTTTAATTACGTAAGTATTATGGTGATTGAAAAATTCAGAGCTAAAGTGGGAATACTCATTTGAAGCATCTAAGAGCTTGCTTAGAGATTCTTTGATTTTTAAAACTACACTCATTTGTTTAAATCCTTGAGATTAGACTGTAGAGCAGCACGCTGTTCATTAGATTTTACTCTTATCGTGATTTCTACTCTGCGACTAGCATCACGATTGATATTTAAGAAATTAGGATCATTTTTTATAGAGTTAATATTTAATAACACTGAATTCCAGTCCGCACTATTCATGAGTTTAGTACCATATTTTAAATCCTGTTCTCCACGCCCAATTAAATATAGCCACGCCAAGAGAGTTTCATATCTTGCTTGAGTGCTTGGATTTTTTTGATAATGACTTAAAATATAAGTGCCGATACTTAAAGAACGATTTTGGCTTAAATCTAAATTATTATTATCGTCTCCTATATCATCAGTAAATCCTTCTATGTAAACACCTTGAATATAATCTCTATATTTCTCATTTCCCATCAGTATTTCAATAACACGATTAATAAAAATCTGATTTAAAAACTTTTCACAGTCTTGATTACAGGAATCGCTAGCTGTAAGAAATTTTAACTTATCTTCTTTAACTTCTATAGTACAGGCTAAAGGATCATCTTTCTTAATGACACAAGATAGATCATCGTTTTTTAGTTCTTTATTAATCTTTTTACTAATCTCTTCAATTTTCGTTATACTGCCTCTAGCGTTATTCTGAGTGAGAGCTAGCATCAGCATAATAAACACAACCGCTAAGGAGGTCATTAAATCAGTCATTGAGGATTCTAATTTAAGTGCCATAAATTAAAACTTTTATTATTTGGCACTCCACTGGCTACTTGTAATAGAATCTTCAAGATTTGAAATCAAAGACTGTAAATGACTAATTGCTTCTGTGTGCTGTTTGCTAAAGTCATTGAAATACCCTTGCCCAGCATCTTTGATTTTATTAATAGATGAGGCCATTGATTCACCAGCTTTACCAAACTCATTAGTTATATCTAGTGTTAATTTATTAATTGCTTGGTAATCCTTATGTAATTGATCACTAGTACTTTGATGAGTTTTTAATAATTCCTTCTGCTCTTGCATGGCTGTTCTTAATAGATTTAGCTGCTCTTTGAAGTCCACATCCTTTTGCTCACTAGCTATGGTGATTTTATTTTGGAGTTCTATGAGCTTATCCATGGAATTCTGGATTTTTATAGATTCCTCTCTTAGTGCACTTACTCGCTGTAAATATTCACTTAATTCGGTAAGTGAGCTTCTTTGCGTTGCTGTCAGTTCATTTTGTTTATTAATGAAATGTGAGAACTCATTATTTAATAAATTAGTTAACTTATCGAAAGCATAGTTTAATTGAGCTTGAGCGTTATTTAACTGCTCAGGCATAGATAGTGCTTGTCTACTTAAAATATCAATATTATTTTTTAACTCATGTAAAACGCTCTCTAGATTATCTTTTAAGCTGCTCATGCTACTAGTGAAGCTATGCTCCAAGTTTTTAATCTGAGATTCGTGTACACTAGTGTTCTCTTGCTGCATTCTGTTATGATCTTCCTGAAAGCTTCTTGAAGAATTTTCAAAGATATTCTTCATCTCGAATAATAATTCACTACTCAACTTAGAATTAGCTTCGCTAAGCTCAAAAATTTTATTAGTAATAAATTGCATACCTTCAGTGTGTTTACGTTGCATTTCATCTTGTTGAGTTACCAGATTAGCTGTTAATTCCTGATTTCTCAGCATAATATTCTCTAAAAGCTGATTTAGATTAGAACCTTGCTGATTATGTATCTCTTCAAAAAGATTTTTTACTAGATCTGACATCTCACGCTGTGAATCAGAGAGACTTAATTTCATTTCAGCTGTAGATTTAGACATATCACCCAGTAAAGATTCCATAATCTCAGGAAGCTTTTCCATAGTGGTTTTCAAAGCCTCTATATCACTATTTAAACCTTTGGTAAGACTCTCTCTAAGTTCCTGTCCTATAGTACCTAAATGCTCAGACATACCATTCAAACCTGCCGCACTAAAATCTTTCATTGAATCGGAGACTTTAAACATCTCATCTTTTATATCTGTCACTAAATTTTTAACTCCAGATGTCTCATTTTTAATATCTGAAACTGCATTTTTTACACTTTCTTCAATTGATTTCTCTATATTCTCCAAAATACTGCCAGTACCTTTAGTTTTATGAAAATAGCTTTCTATCTGACCAGGTATTTGTTTAATATCTTTCTGCATCACTATGAGTAAATCCTGAGTGGTTAATCGCCTGAAATTTCTATTCAACTCATAGATAATGCTAGACAGAGTTTCATGCATTTCATGCTCTTTATTTTTAATAGTGATCTCTGCATTAATGGCTAAAATCAAACCTACTATACTGGTAATAAATTTTGCAGATAGTGCATTAATAAAATCATCTAAGCCTGTTATATCCCCCCCTCCTGCTTCCTGTCTGACTACACTCAAACCAGCAGTAAGAGCGATAAAAGTAAAAAGCAGTCCAGTACTGGTAAAGAAGCTAGGATAATGCTTCAGTCTAAATACATAAGGACTTACTATAGTATTAACTTTAAAAAAATCTTCAGCTTGATAGACATTCATTAGCTGTTCTTTATACTCATGCACGCCCTCAGAAAACTCTTTCCATGCATGTTCTAGACTAATATACATAGAACTTTGAAGATTTGTCTCAGAATATGGTTCGTCAAAGTATTTATTGATTTTCGCTTTAAGTTCATAAGAACTATGCGATTCTTTTATGAGCTGATAAAAAGCTTTTAAATCCTTTATCCCAGATTCTGTTTCAGCTAAATTTGCTTGATAGGGATTACTATTTAAATTTAAAACTTTTATTTTATTTTTACATGCAAACCAGATGGAAGCCAAAAAGCCATAAATGAGTATAAGCACTGTAATCTTAATACCAAAAATACCAGAGCTGGAATCTTGATTACCATTCCACCAATTTATAAACTGACTTGACCACGTCCGAGGATCACACAGGAACAGCGTTAAATCAAGATTTAAAATTTTAAAAATATTAAACTGTGGTAACAATGTAGAACTCATCCACTCTCTCCGTTATTAACTATCTAATGTTTTAGTGCAAGCACTAAGATTGAAAAAAAGCTATTTAGAAATTTATATATTATTAAATAGCCGGGAGTTCATAGACCGTTACAAGACGACTACTGCAATCTTTAAGCCCTAAGGCTTTGGACATGCATTACAGTCTCCCGGCTTTTTTAAAGCCAGGAGATATCGTTTTTACAGTCGGATATCTCTATCGACTGCTTGTAAAGAGGCTATGAAACCCCAAGGTTCTTTTAAGGAAAGAACCTCGTTATGAATTATAAACTAAGTGAGAGATCGCTATCACTGAAAATAATTTCTTACAGCAAATTCAAACTGTTCAATGAAAAGCTCTTTGAGATACAGAAGGTTATTTCTTTCATAAAAAAGTATCATCGCTTTTTTATATTCAGTCTCATCAATGCTTCTGTAGGAGAGAGGGCAGTAATTATAAGCCAGTAGTAAGGCATTGCTAGTAATGCGACTAGTTCTTTTATTACCGTCCTCAAAAGCTTGGATATAGGAAATAAGTGCAGAGCAGGTTAAAGCTTTAGTGAATGGCTCTTTAATTTTATTTACAGTCTCAGATAGGCTTTTAATCGAATCACTAATCTGGAAAACATTATCTAAAGGCTTATAATTCGTTCCTGTAATTCCGACCAAACTATTTCTGAAATTAGGATTAATGTATAAGCCCTTAGTTAGCATGCTGTGCAATTCAATAATTTTATTCGGCGTAATTTTTTTAAAGTAAGCAGGTTTTTCTAAGATGTACTCTAGAGCGTGTTTATGATTCAGTAACATTTTTGCTTCTTCTTTGCTATGACCTTTAGCTTCGATGCCGACTTTAAAAAGAGTTTCTGTGTCTAATAATGAATAAGTATTCCCCTCTATCTGTGAGGATTTCCATGAAAGATCTATAGTTAATCTTTCGAATTCTTTTCTTATAATAGTTTTACTGTGTTGTTTTAAATTACTTCTATAAGTATTATTTAATTGCTCAATGTGTTCTAACTCACTGCTAGAGAAGATTTTCTCAGATACTTTATCTATGAGTTTGAAAATATTAAAATTAAAACTCTCTTCTATAAATCGTTTATCAGGAATAACTGAGAAGTATTGTTTGATATTGATTGGCTGAATCAGTTTATATAGTGGTGAAAGTTTGTAAACAGTATTCTTACCTTCTCCATATCTGATTATTAAATCAAGTTTTAATAAATAGGTTAAATCTCTGTTTAAGGTAACTCTAGATATAGATTCATTTAATAATCTCTCTATGCTTGCTATATCAAGTTCAGAATATTTTAAAAATAATTCTAAGATTGTTTCCTGCCGAGGATTTAACTTAAACATATAAACTTTCCTATCATTAATTTAGCTTATTCCTATCATTTATGATAGGAATCTAAGATACTTGAGGAAAATTGGAGTTCCGCAACAGTGCCTTATAGAAACTAAACTAATGTCCTGTTACAATAGGATATGACTCACTATGGCTAATTTAGAAAATGCTTGGCTAATCGCACTCTATCCTCTGATAAGTGCTCTTTTAATAATGTTTTTCACCCATAAAAGCAGACCGCTTTCTATGGGGCTTTCGGTATCAGCGGTGGCTATCGGCTTTATCCACTCTTTAGTACTGTTCTTGAATTTTCACGATAACCATGCTCATGAAGTGAATTTTAACTGGATTAAGGCTGGTGATTTCCATTTAGAGATGGGTTATTTAGTAGATAAGCTGGCTATCGGTATGCTGCTTACTGTAACTCTAGTAAGTTTTCTGGTGCAGATTTATACGCACGCTTATATGGATGAAGATGAAGGCTATACGAGATTTTATTCTTACCTGTCTTTATTTACCTTCTCGATGCTAGGTTTAGTTATTTCGACGAATTTATTTCAAATGTATTTCTTCTGGGAATTAGTCGGGGTTTGTAGTTTCCTTCTTATCGGTTTCTGGTGGTATAAACCTAGTGCCGCACATGCTTGTAAAAAGGCCTTCGTTACGAATAGAGTCGGTGATGCTGGTTTCCTTATAGGTTTAATGCTGCTTTATGCTTTTACTAAAGACTTCTGGGTAAATGGCATAGCGACTATGTCTTTTACTAGTTTGCAGGAAGCTATTAATTATGCGATTCATAATAATGGGCTTGAGCTTTTAGGCTGGGTTTCGGTTACCTCTATAGGTCTTCTTATATTTATGGGAGCGATGGCTAAATCAGCTCAGTTTCCTTTACACATCTGGTTACCTGATGCGATGGAAGGACCTACACCTATATCTGCTCTAATCCACGCTGCGACTATGGTAGCGGCTGGTGTTTATTTACTTGCTAGAATTTTCCCTATATGTAGTATAGAAGGTTCTGCGGCATTACCTGTAATAGCTTGGATAGGTGGTATCACTGCTATCTTCGCTGCGACTATTGCTTTAACACAGAATGATATTAAAAAAGCTCTAGCTTATTCTACCTGCTCGCAGCTTGGTTACATGGTTTTAGCTGTAGGTTTAGGTGCGCCGATTATCGCTATGTTCCATTTAATTACGCATGCGATGTTTAAGGCTATGCTTTTCTTAGGTTCTGGTTCTGTTATTTTAGGCTGCCATCACGAACAAGATATGCGTGAAATGGGTGGCTTACGTAAATATATGCCGATTACAGCGATTACATTTTTAATCGGAACACTGTCTATATCAGGCTTACCATTTATGAGTGGTTTCTGGTCTAAGGATATGATTATCGCTAAAGCCTTCGAGGTATCACCAGCTCTTTTCTGGATAGCTACTTCTACGGCTCTGTTAACAGCGTTTTATATGTTTCGTATCTATTTTAAAACTTTCGAGGGAGAGTATAGAGGTCATGCTCACCCGCATGAACAGCCACTCGCTGTAACTGTGCCATTAATGGTTTTAGCAGTGCCTTCTATAATTTTAGGTCTGTGGGGTTCACCATTACTGGGTTATCCATTAATTCATTACTTTGATAGTCATTTCCACGCTCATGGTACTGGTTGGGGATTCTTTTTACATGAGTTAAGCCAGCCAATGGGCTACCTACCTTTACTATCTTTTATTATAGGTACTTCAGTCGCTTATCTAGTCTATGTTAAGAAGAAGACTATTAATGATAAACTCGTGAATGTTTTAGCTAAAGAGCAGTTCGCTTGGCTTTATAAAGGTTCAGTAAATAAATGGTATATCGATGAAGCCTACGAGTTTGTTATAGGTTTATTTATGAAGTTCTTTAGGGCTACTTGGAAATTCTTTGAAAGAGTAGTTATAGAGGGTATCTTCATTAATGGCTTCGCTTGGAGAGGTTCTGAGCTTGTCGGTGAGATTTTAAAACTTACTCAGAATGGCAGAGTGCAAAGTTATATAGCCATAATGTTTGTTGGGCTTTTGTTCTTTGTGGTTATGTTTTTGGTTTAGTCTGAGAATCATTTAATTTTATTTGAACTTATATTAAAGAAACTTCTGCATTTTGTATGTATGAGTTGTTTATAATGGGTTTTAGTTAAGATAAGTTTTTAGAGATTTATTTATTCTCTTTGGGTTTGTTTGAGCTTGGAGACTGGTGTTGACTATGTAACTGAGGAAGCCGAATGATGGTTTTTTCTTAAGGGGAAATAATGATTAATGTTAATAATAAACCTGTAACCTATGGTGTTTTAAGGCAATGGTTAGAAACACTATTAGATAAGCCAGTAGATACTCCTAGTAAGAATGGTTCAAGCACAGGGGCTTCGGAACTTAATGGCAGGGATCGCGCTGCGGAATTATTATTACCTAATTCAGAATCTCCTGCTCAAGTAGAACCAGCTTATAAACCAAATGAAAAGCTTTTGGGGAAAGAGGTTGCTAGAGCAGTCCAGTTTTTACCAAAAGAAATTATTCAAGAATTAGAGAGAAAAGTTCGAGAGAACAATATTAATCCACAGGCGATAGAAGAATTTCAAATTGATTTAGGCAGGCATGTTCGTGTGGATACAGGTGCATCCAGTAAGGAAGTAGCTCAAAATGGCTTAGGAATTTCTCCTTTGACTCTTTTGGGTGATCCTAATAAAGCAGGCGATAATGCACTTAAAATTACACAAGAAGACCTTAATAAAATTAAGTCGAGCATTATGTTTAATCTTGAAAGTGGGCGTGGTGGGCTTAAAGACGTAGAGGACTTAAGTAGATTCTCTATCTCTGAGCGTAATGGCTTGCCAGTAAATATTACTATTCGTGTAGGAAAAGCCGTGGAAACGCCTCTGCCAGTGGAAATCCAGAAAATAGTATTAGATGCTGTGCAAAATAAAAAGAAAGTTTTATTCCTTGGTCAGACTGGGGTTGGTAAGACGACTTTAATACGTCAGATCTCTAAATTCCTCTCTGATAAAGGAGTTAGTCCAAGTATTTTTGATAAAAGTGAGGAAATAGCTGGTCACGGTATAACTCCACATTCTGCTCTTGGGAATCTTGCTCGTAGATTTGTTATTCAACCATTTAAGAATGTCGCACAGAGTTTAATCTCCATGATAGAGAATCATAATCCTAAAGCTCTAATCATAGACGAATTATCAGATCGTGAGCAGTTTAGTGGTGTAAGAAGAATGGTAGATGAGAAGGGCATACCAACTGCATTTATTTTTACACATGGTACTACTTTAGGTATGGCTATGCATTCTGATAATACCAAAGAGCTTTTAGCTAAAGTCGATACTGTTATTGTTGGTGATGATACTGCTCAGAAAACTGGTAATGGAGATGTTCAGGATAAAATCCGCCATAATGTAATCGGTCATTCGATGGTGGATGTGGTGGTGGAGATGCCAGCGAGAGGCGTTTTCGTAGTTCATGAAAATGTGCTGGATTCTATGAAGAAACTGGCTGCTGGTGAAGAACCTACGCTGAAGGTTTATCCGAAAGGGACTAATCTTAGGGAGTATAGATCGAAAGAGGCTGAACAGTTTATTGAGCCAAAGAATCAGCTTAACCCCACTGAGCGACCAGTGTTAAATCAAGCAACAAAAACAGAATATTCATTTACGAGTCAATCTTTTGTGGCAGAACCAGAAGAAAGAGTCCATAAAAAGGTGCAGAGAGGCACAGGCACGAAGCAAAAAGCTATTCCGTCATCCTCATCCACTAGTCAGACAAAATATCCTTTGTTAGCTAAGAATTATAAAAAGGCTGAAATAGATTCAATGCCATCTGATAAATTAACTGAATTGCAGACGCAGTTATTAGGCAAACAGAAAGGAGAAGGAAATTTACCAAGAGTACAAAAGCAGCGACTTGACTGGGTTAATGCAGCAATAGAAAAGCAAAGAGTTAGAGGGCAACAGCAGCTAGATAGACATAGTAACCGATATAACTTAGAGGGATCTCGACTTACAGCGAGTCAGCAAAGAGAAGTGAGTAGTCTTAATAGGACTTTAGATCGGTTAGAGCAAGAAAGAAAGCAGAAAGAAGAAAGAAGCAGTTAAACCCCATACTTAATCGGCTGATTTAAACCATCTAGCGGACCCATATAATCTTTCCTCAACGGAAAACCATCCCAATTATCTGGATTTAAAATTCTAGTTAATTTAGGGTGTCCTTCAAAGCTTATGCCTAACATATCGTAGGCTTCTCTTTCTTGCCAATTAGCACTAGCAAAGACTTCTGTAAGAGTGGGCATTACTGGTTTATCTTTAGCTAAAGTTACTTTAAGCACCACAGCCTCATCATGTTTACTGCTTTCTAGTCTAAGTATATTCTGGTAGCCTTTTTTAAGCTCCACTGCTGTCATGTAATTTAGTAAATTAAATTTTCTCTGTGCTTTTAAATCTTTACAGACTTGAATGATATCCTCTACAGGAACCTCATACATTAAAGCACCGCTGGAATCTTTTCCTAATTCTTCTACTTTAAAATTCGCAGCATCGAAAAACTCTTTAGCTTCTGGAGTCTTCGGTGGTTTAGGCGGTTCTTCTACTACTGGAATAGCTTCTGCGCTAGCATTCGCCACAGCTTTAACCTCAGTTTTTACTTCAGCTTTAGCCTCTTCTAGTGGCTTACCATGAAATTTAGCGTAAGCCTCTTTAGCAGCCTGCTCTGGGTCTTTACCTTCAGCGATAGCCTTTTTTTTAGCGAAGAACATCGCTAATTTATCGTCACCTGGTTTAATTGGAAGATCTGCCATATTTAACTCTATTTATTTTCGTCTATTAATAAGCCTGTAAGTTCATCTACTTCTCTAACATAGGAGTCGTGATACTTACTAGTATTAGCTCTTGCGATAAGTTTTTCTTTACGAATTTTTCTCTGTAAAGTGAAAAGACCGTGTAGGAGACCTTCTGGTCTAGGCGGGCAACCAGGTACATATACATCTACTGGAATAAGGCGATCTACACCCTGTACTACTGAGTAGCTATCATGAAACATGCCACCAGTGATGGTGCAAGCACCCATGGCGATTACGTATTTAGGCTCTGGGAGCTGCTGGTAAAGTCTAACTAAGGCTGGAGCCATCTTTCTAGTGATAGTACCTGCGGTAATAATAAGGTCAGCCTGTCTAGGAGTAGCTCTGAAAACTTCTGAGCCGAACCTAGATATATCGAAACGAGACATACCCACTGACATCATTTCGATAGCACAGCAGGAAGTACCATAAGTTAAAGGCCAAACACTATTAGATCTAGCCCAGTTATAGATAGTATCCACGAAACTAGCTACAGTAGTGACTATCAGATTATCCTTTAGACCTTCTGGGATTTCTATATCTTTACGCTCGGGAAGAGGGACTTTGCTTTCTGAGTAAAGTTCTTCGATATTTTGCATACGGATCTTATTATACCAGTGCTTGCCTAGCTGAGTAATAAGTTAGGGTGGTGAATTTCTTAAGGAAGTTCTGATAACATAGATTCTATGGTTCAACCAAAAAGTTTGCCGAGATTATATGCCTATCTGCTTATAATGCGTTGGGTTATAGGGGTTATTTTTATCCTGAATGGTTATCCTAAATTCTCAGATCCATCTTTTGGCAGTCAGGCAGATACTTTTCTTGCAACTTTAAGAGATGACATTATTTTTAAACCTTATGAGGGTTTCTTTGAAAATATAGTTTTACCTAATGCTTTTTTGGTAGCTAAGATAGTTAAGTACGCAGAGGTAATTTTAGGTATTTGTTTTATTATTAATTTTCCTATTAAAATAGCAGTATTCGGGGCTCTTTGCTTGCATTTAAATTATTTAGCGATAGCGAGTTTACCTACTTTTATGTTTTTAAATATTATGATGATTTCTGCGGAGTTCGCTATTTATGGGGCACGGCAGGACTAGGGATTAATGAAAAACCTTGTTTTTCGCCATAAATTATTGGCTTTTCAGGTGAGGAGTTTTCTGTATTTTTCTGTATACCTGAGCCTATTTTTATTAAGCTCAGCCTGTTCTAAAATCTCTTTAAGTCAGTCTTTATCAGGGACTTTTCAGAATGCTGGAGATAAGCAAAAGTCCCAGGTTAATTTTAAAGAGAAATTACGGTCCCGCTTTGGCGGCACTTTAAAGCTAACTCAGCGCGGACAGGATGCTAAAACTCTTAACCCTTGGACTTCTACTGAAGCAACTAGTGGTGAATATGGCTCACTGATGTTTCCTGGACTAGTAAAGTTTAATCCAGATACTGATAAGGCAGAGCCTTTACTTGCTGAAAGCTTTGAGATAAGTAAAGATGAAAAGACTATTACTGTAAAATTACGTGAAAAGCTTTACTGGAGTGATGGTCAGCCGATAACAGCTGATGATGTGCTTTTTACTTGGAATGAGCTTTTAATACAGGGAATAGCTTTAAGCTCAGCTCGGGATATTATTAATATAAATGGTAAATTTCCAGAAGTCATTAAGTTAGATGATAAGACCATAGAATTCAAAACCAGTGAGGTTTTTGCACCATTTCTTAGAAGTTTAGGCATAGAAATAGCTCCGAAGCATGATGTAGAAAGATTCTTTAAAAAACATAAGGCTAAAACCTTTTCTGAAAAGCAGAAAGCTTTCGAGAAATATTTAAGTATTTTTACTAAACCTGAGGAGATAGTCAGTTCTGGACCTTTTAAATTTTCTAAAATTCAACGTGGTGAAAGAATAGAATTCATCAGAAATCCTCTTTACTATGATGTTGATAGTGAGACGGGAAAAAGGCTTCCATATTTTAATCGTTTAATTTACTCATATATTCAGGATGATAGCGCTGATATTTTTAAGTTTCTAGCTAAAGAATCAGATGTTTTAGGTGTAAGCCCTGCTAATGCTGCACTCGCAAAGGAACTCAGTAAAAAATATAATTACACACTGTATGATCTGGGAACTAGTAATACTACGAATTTTATCTGGTTTAATCTGAGTAAAAACGTTCCAAAGCCACAGTATGACTGGTTTAATAATTTAGTTTTCAGAGAAGCCGTTTCGCTTGCGATAGATAGGAAAAGCATTATTAATAATGTTTATCAAGGCTTAGGTACACCACTTAGTTCTGCTTTAGGAGAAAATTCTTCTTTCCTCAATTTAGATTTAAAGGTAAATAAGCGAGCTTTAGCTAAGGATGCTTTGAAACTCTTAATAGCAGATGGTTTTCGTTTCGATGCGAAAAATAAAATTCTCTACGATAAAAACTCTAATAGGGTGGAGTTCGATTTACTCTCTAATTCAGGTTCTCGGGAAAGAGAATTAATGGGAGTGATTATCAGTGATAATTTGGCTGAGATAGGCATAAAGGTTAATTTTAAATTACTGGAGTTTAATAATTATGTCGGTAGAATTATGCAGGGTCAAAACTACTCTGCTGGCATATTAGCTCTCGGCGGTGGTTCTAATAATGAGCCTAATACTGGAGCTAATGTCTGGAAGAGTGATGGCAGGCTACATCTGTTTGATCCTAAAGGTTTTCAGAAACAGCCTTTAATTAGAGACTGGGAAAGAGAGATAGATGAGCAGTTTATTAAAGGAGTGCAGACTTTAGATTTTAATGAGCGTAAGGCTATTTATGATGAGTTTCAGGTTACAGTTTTTAAATACAAACCACTTATATATTTAGCTAGCCCTAAAACCTTCGCTGCAATTAGGAATGATTTAAGAGGTATTCGTAAAACTAAATATGGGGGCATGATCCCAGATATCGCGAAGTGTTATAGGGGCGTGTAGCGAAATTTCAATTTCTGCGTTTTCGTCATACTTGAACTAGTATATACATTTCTGTTATTATATATATTTAATGGTAAGCTTGCCCACGGTGCTGTTTTACTGTAGGAGATTAATTCGTGCCTTTACCCATAATAGGTACTGCTACTGAGGCTGTTAAGTCGGTCGCCACCAATGCTTTACAGACTGCTGTGCCTACGTCTCTTGTTGCTGGAGCAGATGTTATACAAGCAAACCAAGAAAAGAAAACAGCGAAGATTAAAGAAGAAGCTCGAAATACTGAGAAGAATATTTCTCAGAGTAAGCTAGATGATGCTAGAAAAACGATTACTAGTATAGTTCAGCCTGGTATAAATATTTTTAATCCTATGAACTTATTAAGTAATGCTTGGTATTTTTTAGTAGATTTATTACCGATTAAACACAGTTCTAATAAGATTCTCGCTGATAATTTAGAGATTTTTCGTAACCAGCATCAGACTAAAGACTTTCAGACACGTGCGATGGAAGTTTTTAGAGCCCATTTAACATTTCTGGATATAGATATGCAGCGTATGGGGTCTAAGCCGCCTATTTTTAATATTTTTCCATTTAATCTTTTCGGAAAGCAGAACGCTGAAAGGGAAAGAACTCTAGCTGAGAAGACCAAATATCTTCCAGAACTAGTACAGAGTCTAAGTGAGCATTTAGATTTTATTAAAGAAGAGATGGTTCTGAATACGGCTCAAGGGCATACTGGTTTTACAGATAGCGAGGGCAGATATATTCCAGCACTGACAGTGAAAGACTTTGAAGATTTAAGAAAATTCTCTGCGGAAATTTCAGATGGTGGTAAATATTCTAAACTGAAGAATTATCCACCTATGCAGCAGATTAAAGCGAAGGTAGATGAAATGGTGCAAGAGCTAAAACCAGCTTTCGATGGGTATGCACATTAAAGAAAAGTTTCTACGACGAAAACGCAGAAATTAGAGGTAAGAGCACTTCCTAAAGGCACTTTCTGAGCAGCTCTTCAAGCTCAAGCTTGTACTCATTAAATGTAGACTGGCTTTTATCAGATTTAACTGAATTTTTTAAAGATATAACGAGAAGACCTATCGCTTTTAATTTCTCAGCATTTTCAGCATTTAAGCGAAAAAGCCTATAAATCTCTCTGAGACCACGTTTATATTTATTTCTAATAACCGCACTTTTAGAAAACTTTTTAGATATGACGAAACCTACAAAGGGAAGTCTATCCTGATAGTTTTCTCGGGTGACAGTAAAGTTGATTTTTAAATTCTTACTAGTAAAGCATTTACCTTTTTCATAGGCCTGTAGAAACAGACCATTAAATCTAAGGCGTTCTGATCTGCTTAACAAGATGATCTTAAGTGTTTATAGAGAAATTTGTTTACGGCCTCTAGCTCTTCTTCTTTTTAGAACTCTACGGCCAGTAGGTGTCGCCATTCTTGCGCGAAAGCCGCTGGTTCTTTTTCTTTTTCTGCTACTACCGCCTAAAGTTTGTTTCATGGCAAATCGTTATTATATCGTATTTCCATATCTTTTGTAAAATTTTTCTTGAAAAATATCTTTATACTTTAAAATTTAAGCTGTGTTTGACTTGAAATTAACAGAACTAATGTTCAAATCTTTAAAGCAGGACCCTAGCTTAGCTAATGCTGAAGACTGGGAGGAGGCTGGGGATTATGCTGCTGAATTACGCTTCTTTCCTCATGCCTTTAACTGTTATCGCAATGCGATGCAGCTCAAGAAGACGGCAGAGCCATTAATTCATAAAGTTGATATGACTTTAGAAAAGCTGACTAATGTTTTGGAATATGTACCAAAGGCATCTAAAGCTTTAATAGACGAAATTCGACTTAATAACCCTTTAGATCCTTCTGCTTGGCTGAATATCGTGAATACACTTTTGAAAGAGGGGATTCAGGTTGAGAATTTAGAGGCGATTAAATTTGTTTTTGGTATGACTATATACTGTGCAGTTCGCTCGCAGCTTGATGTTAGTAGTTTAAATCAGAATTTATTACCTTTTTTAGAGGGTCGTGAGTTTGATGAGGTTGATCTGAAATTTAATAAGGTCTCCTTAGAAGGAGTTAAAACTATAGTTGCTCTTGGTGATAATGTAACTTTAGGTTTGCAGAATAACTGGGAACTTAAGCCTGAAGAGACTTTTCATTATTTATGGCATCAAGAGTTTTCTAATAAAGATGAGGTAAAGCTTATCAACAGTGGTATTTCTGGTGCAGGTCTTCTTGATGCGATGCTTTATTTAGGGCGTGATGTGATAAATCATAAACCAGATATGGTTTTAATTAATTATGGAATGAATGATGCTTGGCTGGGTACTCAGATCCTTCTAGCTTACGAAGCTCTGCTTGAGTACCTGATTAAATTTTTAAAACTAAATAGTATAAAAGTAATTTTAATTGGACCTGTACCGCATATTCCGAAAGCATGTCCTTTGCCCCAGAGACCGAATCCAGACTTAAGTTTAGATGAAGTGAAAGTCGATGCTTTTAATAAAATATGTAAACAAATCGCTCTTAGGCAGAAGGTTCCTTTCGTAGATTTAGCTGCAAAATTCCCTTTAGTGGAAGAGCAGAGAATAAAATATTTCGCAAATGGTTTTAATCAGCCTAATCTAGAAGGGCATATGCTTATTAAAAATGCTTTAGAGGCAGTCTGCTCTCGCAGTTTATAATATTAGTAATGGATACTGATAAATCTAAAAACGCAGAAAGTGGAGTCCAGTCTCGGTCTCGGAAGATAGTTGCGGTAATACCTTCTCGCTATCAGAGTTCTAGATTGCCTGGTAAGCCATTGCTTAAGCTTGGTGAGAAGACCCTGATACAGCTCGTATATGAGCAGGTGGCGAAGGCTAAACATCTAGATGAGCTAGTAGTAGCGACTGATGATAGGCGAATATATGAGCATGTTTTAAGCTTTGGCGGGGCGGTAATGATGACTTCTGCGGAGCATCAGTCTGGAACTGATAGAATCGCAGAGCTAGCAGAAAAGAACCCTCACTGGGATTTAATTATTAATGTTCAAGGAGATGAACCGTTTTTAGATCCAGCTGATATAGATAGAACTATTCATCCTTTCTTGCTCGAACCTAATCTAGAAATGCTTAGTATCTATCACGAAATTAATGATGAGGCTGAGATATTGAATCCTAATAATGTTAAAGTCGTGACCGACATCAATGACTATGCCTTATATTTCTCTAGGTCACCGATTCCTTGTGTAAGAGATAAATCTGATATGAAATTAAAAGCTAAAAAGCACTTAGGGCTTTATGTTTATAAGCGTGATGTTTTGTTAACTTTAGCGGGACTCCCTCAGAGTGAGCTTGAGAAATTAGAAAAATTAGAACAGCTTAGGGCTTTAGAAAATCAAATTAAGATAAAAATGATTAAAGTTAAATCAGCTGCTATCGGGATAGATACCGAAGTGGATTATTTAAAAGCTTTAGAGTTGATATCATCTTTCGGGATTAGAACCTCTTCTACACAAGGAATCTAAAAAAAGGATAAATAAAAAATAAAAGATAAAATCCATATTGATGCGTGGGAATTTTGTTTATCCGTGGGTAGATTATATTAAAGCTCAAATTTCTTTAAAGAGTTTAAATGCCTAGGTTTTCTAGGAGTTTAAACTTGGTTAAATATTTACAACATGGTTGTAAATTAAATAGGTGAATTAAATATGGCGAAATTTGGTGCAGATATATTAAATACTTTAAAAAGGATATTTCCAGTTTTTTCTAAGGTTCATAGAGAAAAGCGTTTTAATCATGAGTCCGCTAATTCTTTTGTTGGATCAATAAGAGAAGAGGAAGACAGCAGTGATAAGTCTAGGTTTGTTAGCTCAAAGCTTAAGAAGAGTCATATTATTTCTTATTATGAATCTACTCCAGACGGTTCTAAGCTTATGGAAGGTATTTGTTTAAATCGCAGTTTTATTGAAGAGGCGGTAAATGCGTTAAAGCAGGATCGGGATGATTTAATTTGGTTTCTAGTTAATGAGCAGGGTGAATTGCAGTATGATCCTGATGGCGATTTAATTATTTTTAAGTCTGGTGATGGTACGGTCCTTTCTGATGAACAGAGAGAGTGTCAGAAAGTTAGGCTGGGCTTATATGAATCAAAGATAATGATTCAAGGTGCTAATCTCGGTAACTTTGAATGGGATAAGACTTATTTATTTAGTTTTGCTGATACTGGTGAGCTTGAAAGTATAAGACCAATAGGTAATAATTTCTCTATATGATTTTAATAGCTGCTCTGTTAAGCTTCTGGACTCCTTTCTGGACATCTCAAGAAGAGCAGCAGCAGAGAATTAAAATAGAGAAAGATTGTTTTTTTATTCAGAACATTTGTTTTCGTGATTATGATTTTGCTTATATTGATAGAGATCAGAATTTATTGCTTAGCTTTCAGGAGGCTAAGTTATATCGCTTAGAATTATTTCTTGAGGCAGATAAAAATAGTGATGGCAAGATTAGTGAAGCTGAATTTTTAATAGCCTCTCGCGATTTAGCGTTTAAGCCAGCTTGCTCTGAGAAAAGGGTAGTAGAATCTTATGAAAAGAAGATTCTGAAAGAGTTTAATAAATTTGATTCTAATATGGACATGAGAATAACTTCACAAGAGCTTGAAAATTATGGTTCACAGGTTTTTGATGAAATGGATATTAATGATGATAATGCGGTCTCAATTAAGGAGTTAAAAGAGTTTAATGCAAGTTTAAACTAGTTCTAGTGCCGTAATTGAGTTTTGTAATTTTTGTTTCTCGCTATTGATGGTCTTAATACGTTTGATAATTAGTTTAGCTTTTTGCCATAAAGAGAATTGAATTTTATGGCGATAGAGGCTCATTGAGCTGAGTTCCGCTTCATTAGGCTTCTGTATTAATTCCTTTAAATCTAAATGATTCACAAAATTAATACCAGCATCTTCTTGCAGGCATCGTGATAAAAGTAAATCTAAGCCATTCTCTGAAGAACTTAAGGCTGCTAAGGCTATAGTTTCTTTTTCGACTATGCTTAATGGATTTATCTCTGCCAGAGCCTCCCTGAGGAAATAAGCAGTTTTATTAAAGAATTTTCGTTTTATTAGCTCAGTATCGAAGTACGAACAGGAGCAAACTAGGTAGCTGTTTACAGTTTTATAAAAATCTTGGGCTTTAGAATTAGCTTTTATTAATTCCTTATCTAGATCAATAAATCTAACGCCTGCTTCCTCAGCCATTTCCCGAACAGTCTCCTGGAGAATCGTTGATAGAAAATCACCTTTATTAAAATATATTTGATAGAGTTTCGCAGAGCTTATATTTATTACTAGCTTTTTAATACTATATTTCAGCTGCGAAATCTCACTATTATAATTCTCTAGCTCAAGATTTAATTTATCTGAATAAGCGAGAGCAGCATCAAAAGCTAGGAACTCCTGGCTAGAGATAAAGTCGTTAGTTGTGATGAAGGTATTAAGTAATTTTTCTTGAATTTCTTCAGAGGAGTCTTCAAAAAGTATGGAAAGAGATTTCAGAAGGCTATCTGGTATTTTTATTTTTTTTGCTGGTATAAAGAGTCTTATCTCGGTATCTAGATCCTGGAGATAGCCAGTATCTGCATCTGGATTCATGTGCAGGAATACCGCTAGATTCAAAGAATAAGAAAGCTTATTTAATAGAAAGGAATTAATAGCTTCGAGATCATTAGAATCTTCGCTAAATAAGGTTTTTATGAGTTTGCTTAAATAATCTAGGATTAAAGAATAAAATATATAGATTTGGAACTGAGTATCTCTAGGCAGGAAATCAAAATTAAAGAATTTATTAGTGCGATCTAGGATTATCATTAAATAGGCTTTCTTCTCTAATTCAGATCTATCTTCATTATTAATGTCTAGATCACCACTTAGATAATTTTCAACAGCAGGCCATAATTTTTCTGCTAGCTCTGTTCCAGAATAGTTTTTATTTTTTTGAAATCGATAGAGATTGCGTATTAATCTTCTTATATGACTAGGGTTATATTTAGATTTAAATTCGTTAATTTTTCCAAAATAATCACGAATTTCTGATTTCAGTCTTTTAACGATTTCAATTTTTGCAGCTAAAGAACTTTTAAGTGCAAAGTTATGCATGAAGAATACGGAGGTGTTTTGATTGATCATTTTGGCTTCCTCGATTTAAACGAATCAAATTTCAAAGTAAATACTATCATACTTAAATAAGTCATTCGGAATATTTCTGTAAAGACTTATAAAAATATTTTAATAATCGTGAATCCTTTTTTTAATCAGTCTCTCATTCTGTTGAATGGCCAAATAAACATTCAAACCACAGTGCTAAAAAGGACATTCAAGAATTAAATGAAGAAACCATTAATTATTAAGAAAAAAGGTAGAGATGTTTGGGCTGATGAAGGAAGAATTTTTAAAGATAAGTCTCATGTTTTTCTAAAAATAATTGATATTTAATTTTTGAGTTTTTGCTCCATAAATCTTGTGGGGCATGGATTTCTGATCTTATTAATGATATTTATTGACAATTATTATCAAGATAATTTACGGAGCTTTTGCCAAAATACAGCAATTTTAATGTATTATATAGTTTTAATAATACTTTCCAGATTTAGTGGGAAGTATGAAGGGGAAGCTCAATATGGATATGATGAAAACTGCTGAATACGTTAGTGATTATTTAAATAAAATTCAAAAAGATAACGATACGATGAAGGCTTACAGCCTAGATTTGGAGAAATTTGTGAATACTTTCGGTGAGAGGAATATTTCTGATCTTAAGAAAGAGGATTTAGATGAGTATCTTAATGCTCTTTTGACTAGGTCTGGGAAGAAAGTTAGTGTTGCTACGCAAAATAGGCATTATGCGACTCTAAGTTGTTTCTTTAACTACTTACTTAGAGCTGGTTCTATAAATGATAATCCGATGAAGAAAATAGAGCGTCGTAGACCTCTTAAAGATCAAGGAGAAGCTAATAATAAAGAGATAATTCGTTATTTAGATAAAGAGACGGTAAATGTCATTTTATCTAGATCAAGATCTTTAAGAGAAGAGTTCCTTTTTGATTTGCTCTATAGTAGTGGCTTAAGAATATCAGAAGCACTCTCTTTAAATGTTCAGGATATTCGTAATGGAGTTATTCATGTTAGGCAAGGTAAAGGAAACAAGGCTAGGATAACTTATTTATCTAAATCTAGTGAGAAGCTATTTAAAAAGTTTATGGAAAAGAGAATACCAGAGAGAGCTGTGGTTTCTAAAGCTAGAACTATTGAAGAAGCTAAGAAGTTACAAGCTGAAGGTGCTTTGTTCACGACTAATAATGGAACGAGATTGGGTTATCACAGGGCTAATCAATTATTTAAACAGGCTTCAGAGGATCTTAAGAATCCAGATGGTACGGTTTTGACGATTCATCAGCTTAGGCATACATTCTGCACAGAAAGAGTCGGTTACATAGATATCAGAGTGCTTCAGAAGCTTGCTGGACATAGTGATATTAGAACTACTTTAAGATATGCGAAAGTCGCGGATAAAGTTGCTAAGAATCAGTTTGCTAAGTTTGATGAAGACAGAGATAGAATTCTTGTCGAGACAGAAATTGAAGAGGACAATATTTCGTCTTATTAGGCTTCTTTGCCTCAGTGTTAAAAAAATTTCCAGAGTTGTATTGCTTAGAGTTCGATGGGATTTTTAGAATCATAGATAAAAAGGGCTGATATTATCAGCCCTTTTTGAGACCGCTGCACGACTCCATTTTCTGCGTTTTCGTCGTCCTCATGATCCTCATGGATGCTTGGTACACTGCGGTCATTCCTCCTCCTCAGCCTTGAAACTGCACGTTGTGCAGTGATCTCTTTATTAGGCATATATGTTTTATGAAAATTCTCTCAGAAAAAGCTTAGGGGTCTTGCCTATGATTTTGTGAGATTTGGATTTGGAAAATCCTATGATTACGGAACGACATAATTACGAGGTTTTCGTGTCAGACAGGGTTATATAAACTTATAATCAGAAAATTTTATCAAGTTTTTTTTAAAAGTACTTTTACTGCGGGGCAAGACCCCGAAGATTTTTTTAAATAATAATTCAAGCTATAAGTCTTTCTGGGATTGCTTTTCGTTTAAAAAAATAGGCTTAGTTTGCTTTAGACACTGTGAAAATGAGGTTGATAGACGATTAAAGCTAAATAATCACCTGCTTTCAGCTTATCAATTAGAATAATTACTGTTAGATAAAGGTTATTAGGTCTTCGACCCACTCGAAGGAGAGATTATGTCTATGAATTGGGCACTTACTGTTGGTGCTGTTTTTGTTGCGTCTATGGGGACTATCGCTGGAGCTTGTAAGCGTTCTGGAGCTAAGGGAAGGCAGGAAACGTCGGCTACCCCTAATAATAATGTTCCTGATAATGCGGTATCGGCATTTTCTAATGGAAAAAGCTCACGAGATTTAGGGACAGCACTTTGTGCTGCCTGATTCGGTATTACTTGATTTTCCTTATTTGCCCCTCCTCCCCTAACTACTCTTTTAATTAATTTAAATCTAGATTTATTGAATTCACTTTTTGATTCAAAAGAAGATCAGAATTTTAGATCATTATTTAAATATAGTGATAGATATCAATTAGATAAAGTACTTAAAAAGGAGATGGCTCTTAGTCTCAGGCAGCGTACTTACAGTGATGCGAGTTATTATGGAAGCATTGATTCTAAAGCTGCTTTAGATGTGGGAGATTCAAACCTAAGCCCAGAAGAGAAAGTTGCAAATATGATCTTAGAGCTTCAGAGCCGTGGTGCATTAACTCTTGCCGAGCAGAGTTTAACTAATAAAGATATTGCTCAGAAACTAGGTTTAAAACCAGATCATCCAATAGTACTCGCTATCGCTGCTGGGGATTATGATTTAGCACAGGAATTATCAGTAGGACTTAATGTGGAGGCTTCTATAAACGCTATAGCGCCAGAAAATGCTATCGCGAATAAAGGTTTAGATGATGAGTGGTTAAGTATTAGTAATAGTGTTATACCAATAGAGGAAAGCAATCCCTCTAAACTCACGGGGGGCAGCAAATTCCTCAACCTCACTTTTGTCTGAAACACTAAAACACAAAAAAGGAACCCCTATGGGTTCCTTTTTTGTGTTTTAACTTAAATTTTGAGTTTACTAGTATTAAACAAACTGCTCAATAAGCTTATGCTGAAGATCTTTAGATAAGCCTAGCTCATGCTGAACTAGAGGCTTTTCTAGAACTTCTTTTTCAAATTCCTCATACTGAGAACGTTCTTGAACATAGAATATACCAGTACCGATTCTATCAGTCTCTAAAGCTCTCTCTAAAGCTGCTGCCTTAGAAGTTTTATCATGATTTTCACCTTCGATTTCGTAAGTGTTATCACGATAGAACTGAGCAGTGTTAACTTTATTAAAAGTAACACAAGGGCTGAAAGTATCTATATAAGCGAAACCTTTATGCTTAACCGCTGCTTTATAAATCTCTACTAACTGTTTAGGATTACCAGAGAAACCTCTAGCTACGAAACTACAGCCTGCAGAAAGTGCTAAAGCAATAGGATTTAAAGGCATTTCAGGATTACCAAATGGCGTCGATTTAGTTTTCATGTTAAGTCCGCTAGTAGGTGAGGTTTGGCCAGTAGTAAGACCATATATAGAGTTATTCATAACCACGTAAGTCATGTCTATATTACGTCTCATCGCGTGAATGAAGTGACCTACACCGATACCGTAACCATCACCATCACCGCCACAAGCTATTACGTTCATCGCATGGTTAGCGAGTTTGAAGCCTTGAGCGATAGGTAGTGATCTACCATGTAGAGTATGTAATCCATAAGTGTTAATGAAACCTGGTAGGTTAGATGAACAACCAATACCAGAAACTATCATAACTTCATTAGCAGGGATACCCATTTCAGCTAGAGCTCTTTGAAGTACACTAAGTACACCGAAGTCGCCACAACCTGGACACCAGTCTGGGTGAACATCACCTTTATAATCTGCTATAGTAACGGGGTTTTCTGTAATACTAGGCATGTGCTAACTCCTTTTTTTTAACTGCATTAACGATATACTCTCCAGTGAACGGCTCACCATCGAATCTATTAATAAATCTCTTAAGCTCAAATCCAGTCTCTGCTAGGATTAGCTTGCTCATTTGATTGCTCATATTATTTTCTACTGCCACAATCTCATTACAAGAATTAAATACTTCTACAAGCTTCTCTCTATCCATAGGATATAGATCAGTGAAATGTAAATGATTTATGGATAAACCATCTGCTCTTAAAGTTTCACAAGCTTCTTCGATGTAATCGAATGTAGAACCCCATCCTAGAAGAGTTAATTTAGCGTCTTTAGGACCAACGATTTCAGGAAGATTAATATCATTCTCTTTAAGCATAGTCTCTTCTTTACGCATTCTCTTAGGGTGCATTTTCATTCTAACGTCAATCGCTCTTGGTAAACCAGCAAGAATGTCAGAGATGAGTTCTCCATTTTCATCATGCTCGTCTGAACCTGAGCAATACATATGACCAGCTGCTCCTGGCATTAATCTTGGAGAAATGCCATCTTCAGTAACTTCATATCTCTTGTATCTAGCTGCACCAGCAGGAAGTTCTTTCATGAACTTACCACGTTCGATGCTGATTTTAGAGAAATCAAATGGATCTACAGTCTGATAATGCTCTGATAAGAACAAGTCAGAAAGAATAATTACTGGACACTGATATTTTTCAGCAAGGTTAAGTGCTCTAGCAGACTGGAAGAAAGCATCTTCTACATCTTTAGGAGCGATAACGATTCTAGGGAAATCGCCATTACCACCCATAACTAGCTTAATATCAGCTTGTTCTTGTTTAGTAGGAAGACCAGTAGAAGGTCCACCACGCTGAACGTTAATTAGAACTACAGGTACTTCTAACATACCAGCTAAACCGACAGCTTCTACCATTAGACAGTAGCCACCACCAGATGTAGCTGTAGCAGCTCTAACACCTGCGTGTCCCGCTCCGATAGCGAAGTTAGCTGCTGCTAATTCATCTTCAGTCTGTTTAACGATAATTTTAGCTTTTTTAGCTTGAGTAGATAGGTAGTGAAGAATACCAGTCGCTGGAGACATAGGGTAAGCTGCGTAAGACTTAAGACCACCAGCTAGAAGTCCCATACCGATAGCATCGTTACCAGTCATAAACATTCTCTTCTTGCCATCACCGTTTAAAGAGAGACCAGATTTAGCATTAGCTTTAGCCCAAGCCACACCAGCATTGAATACTTTTTGGTTTACTTCTACGATTTCATCACCTTTTTTAGTGAATTTTTCTTTGAAGAATTCTAAGCTAACACCAGTATCTAAACCGACTGTTTGGATAAGCGCACCAGCAAGTAGTACGTTTACCATTACTGGAGAGACTCCAGGGAAATCACATAATTCTTTAAAATCTAGACCATAGTACTGAAGGTCATCACGGATTACAGAAAGATCTTCTTTAATTTTAGAAATATCATAAAAAACGATACCACCAGATTTCATATCAGGGATATGCACTTCAGGGCTAGTTTTATTTAGTAATAAAGCTACATCGGGCTGTTCGCCGTGACATCGAGTTTTTTCTTCACCTACGTTTAACTGTAACCATACATGACCACCTCTAATTGCAGACTGGTAAGCATTATAGGCCATTACATGTAAACCCATTCTAGAACAGGTTTTACCGAACAGTTCGCCCGTAGAAGCTATACCGTCACCAGCAGCTCCAGCGATTCTGACTATGACATTCTTTTTTTCACTCATAAATTAAAAATTCTTTTCTTCCCAACTCATACAAATTTAGCATTTATAGTTAGCTACCATCAAGCATTTATTTGTTTTCGGTTCCTGTATTAATATTAATAAGTAGAGTTATTTTTTCAAAGCCTCGTTGAATTGGGCGACAGTCGCTTTAGCCTTATAATCCTCAGCAGTCTCTTTATCACCGAGTTTCATATAAAAGATAGATAAATTAGTTTTCGCCATTATCGAGTCTGGATTTAATTCCTCTAATTTTTTCATCGCTTCTATCGCAGACTGGAAATTATTTTCACGAGCGAATATTACTCCTAAAAGCTCGTAAGCATCTTCATTCTTGGCATTTTCTTTAATAGCTTTTTCTAGTAATTCTTTAATTTCTGAATAATCCTGAATATCTAAGCGAGTGAATAAATCCCTAGCCTCGTCAGAGTATTTCAGGGAGCGTTCTTTACGTTTTTTTAAGCCGATATTAACGAATTTAGAAAGTACTTCTTGTCCAGGAAAGCAGCCTTTATCTTTAGGGAAATATTTTTCGACTAAATCTAATTTAATTAGCGAGTCTGTTTCACTAAAGTCTTCTAAAAGAAGATTCTTTAAAGATTCTAGTAAGTCTTCTGTTTCGCTGAATGTCTTTCTCAGCCAGTCTTCTAAAGAATTTAAGTCTAGGTTTTCTGTGAGAGTTTCTAACTGAACATCGTCGAAGATAATAAATTTTTCTAGGTGCTGTTTTAAACTAGCTTCCTGAGTGCTATCTATGATGAGTAGAAACTGCTTAGCCTCAGGAATGGGTTTTATAATAAAACTAAGACCTTTAATTTCTGCTTTAGGTCCGAGGAAAGCGGCGTAAGCACCACAAGAATTAAGTGAGCGTATATTAGTGCTGCTCTGTCTATGTAAAAAATTTTCTGAATCTGAACCAGATACTTGAAGTATAGAGTAGATCATGGTTTAAAACGCTGAAAAACTTTCACCACAGCCACAAGTATTACTAGCATTAGGATTTCTAAAAACGAAGCCTTTACCCATCAGACCATCATCGAAATGCACTTCCATTCCTTTAAGGTAGATAGCACTTTTAGGATCTATAATCACTGGTAGCACTTCCTCTTCGTCTGGTACTTGAGCGAACTGTTTATAATCTTTTTCTTGAACTTCATCGAATTTAAGGTCATAGCTTAAACCAGAGCAGCCGCCACCCTTTACAGCGAATCTAAGCGCATGAGTGCTGTTATTCGCTTGTTCCTTTTTGTACAATCTAAAAGCTTGTTTTATCGCTGATTCAGTTAGATTGACTATGCTGGAGGTTTGTTCTGATGTACTCATAATTTTAAACTCCGTACTCTTGCAGCCTTGGCTGATAAAGCTTATGGGGTAATTCCTTAATAATTAATTATACCCTTTTAAGCTTATATTTATGATATATTGTTGTACTTGTAGTTTGCGCCCGTAGCTCAGCTGGATAGAGCAATTGCCTTCTAAGCAATGGGTCACTGGTTCGAATCCAGTCGGGCGTGCCATTTTTTTTGATATAGAGCCAGGATACACAGTGAAGTTAAAGATGAGTTGGCAGTCGTGTAAGAATAAAAGCATAATTCTTGCGATTGTAATCACTTTACTAGTGTTTCCGATATTTGCTGGTGGTGGTGTCTATTGGCTAACGATTTTATTATTCTCTGATATCGCAAATAAGGAGCTGCTCATAGGTATAGTCTCTGCACTTATAGTTTTTGCTCTGACTAAAATTATCGAGCTCTTCGTAGCTGTAGCGAGCAGAAAGTTTCAACATCTATCAAGTTTAAATATTGCTGTTGCTTACCTTAATGGACTTAGCCACGCAATTAAATATAATCTTGATATCGTTAATGCCAGGAAGTCTCGTATAAAAGACGGCTTGCCTTTTGTTACAGATGAGTTGGAAGCAATGCCTGTACTTGAGGACTATAGAACACAATTCTCTATTGCCAATTTAGAAATCATAAATAAATTGGAATCTGTGCGTCACTTTGTTAGCAATTGCAATAGAATTACAGTCACTAACAACCATGACTACGGCAATATAAAAAAATACTTCAACGAGCTAAAAGATAAGCTCAATGATACAGATAGAAAGTTCTATTGTGATAAGTTTGTTGAGAATTCACAAAATGTTATCAATAACCTTGAGCGCCTCAAAGTTGACTTATTGATTCTGAGTACCATGATTGCTATAAGGTTTGATAAAGACTATATTGATCCAGATATCAAGTTTTTTAATTTGTTCTTTGCTCAAGCAAAAGATGAAGCTAAGCAGGTAGAGTTAATTGACAAATTCAAAACCAAAACGGCAATTGACTTCAAAGTTGATGACGATTTTTCTAAGAAGATTATTCAGACAATAGAGGGCAAAGAGTGTCTCTAAACCACTAATGCCTTATAATTACTAATATTGTGAAAATAATGCAGTATTTGGAAATAAGAGACAAGGAAGTGTTTCGTGGTATTTTATCAAGCATTGGAAATATTACTGTAAATTGGCGAAGATCAGCGAGCGACTATGAAAAACAAATTCAACAATTCTGCTTCGAGTATGTCGGAAATGAGTTACCTAAAGCAAAACTTTGGGTTATGGAGAAGGTAAACAATTTCCAGGTAACGAATATTGTTCCTATAGAAAAATTTCAACTAGAGCCTGATGAGTATAATTCTTTATTACATAGTTTTGCAGATGACATTCTTAAAGGTCATACGGATTTTGTTATAACACCTGAAAACCCAAATGTAGATGTTGAGTTCTACATGGGGAAAGAAGCTAAAAGAGCTCTGGAGCAATTTTCCTCGATGGCTAACAAGGGGACAGGGACTGGTCACCCCTCGGATCAAAGAAGATGGTTTGAATTTATAAAGATAGGCGTACTTGAGAACAAACTTGCACCTGTAGACTTAATAAGAGAATTTTTATTGCAGGATGGATGGTCAGAAGGGCGGGTTGAGCAATTATGCTTTGAATATGAATACACAATAGATGTAATGAAATTTTGTTTTAATTAAGTAATGGAAGTGGATGAGACAGTTGACTCTTTATACAGTTCGGGCTTGCCAGTTATATTTTCGGATACCTGTTCGCTGCTGAATACTTTTGAAATTTTTAATGATAAGCGCAAAGAAAACTTTCTGGAAACTTTCAGAGAGGTACTTAAAAGAATAGAAGATAAAAAATACAACTCTGTAATAGTATATAAAGTAGCTGAAGAATATGAACAAAATTGTTCACGTACGTTAGCTCAATTAGGCATAGAATTAAATTATTTTTTTAGCAAAATGAACCATTACATTAGCGAGGATGAAAAAAGCAAACTTACGGTATACTCAGATAAACTTTCAAGCGGCGTACGAGGTGATGTCGAGAAGCTCTTAAAACAAAGCTTGATCTGCAGTAAACAAGTAAACTTATTCAACCAAGCTGTAGCAAGAATGAATAATGGTGAAGCTCCCGCGCATCGTGGTAAACGTGAGAGTACTCTAGGTGATTGCATTATTATGGAATACATATCCTATATTTCTAGTCAGTTAAGGGGAAAGGGTTATTCCCAGCCAATTCATTTTGTATCTTCAAACACCAAAGATTTTGGCACTCCGCTAAGACCTGTTGACAAGTTAAAACAGCTCTTTGATCTTCATGAAATTACTCTACACAATGACTATTGGTATATTGTCAATAATGGCGACAATGTAATAGTCACGAGTTAAGCTGAGCTTACAAGTGATAAATTGAAAAAATCTTTCATTTAAGTCATTTTTTCAATTAAGGTTTTGGTAAGTAGCGGTTTCAAGATCTCAAGACTAATCCCAAATTTAATCTCACGGTTGCGAAACGCATTCATTAAGGCGTGCCATTTTTAGATTTATTAATTTAATAAGCTTAATAAAGCCAGAGTATCAATTTACTGTATCGTGAAAATACTATTTATTTTCTTCGCAGCCTCAAAATCTAGCTCCCCAAGATCATTTAAATCATGCGTCCAGTAAGTGACCTTTACATAAGCCCATTTCAAGATTATTTCAGGGTGATGATTCATTTCTTCTGCTATTTCGCTAATTTTATTTACAAAAGCCAGAGCTTCATTAAAATTTTTAAATTTAAATTCACGAAAGACTTTATTTGGCTTTTCTGGAGCTAGTTTCCAGCCGTTTAAGTTTTTAAGTTTTTCAGATATGTTCATAAGATTTTCCATAGAATCTCTGTAAGTTCATTATCTATCGCAGCGCGAACTCTTGACTAGCAGTTAAATCTAATTGCTTAAAAAGATATTTCACTTCAGTTAAAAATTCAGGAATATTTTGGTATATGTCCTCTGCCTTGTTTTCATCATAAGTATGGCTTGTAATTCCTCTACGTTTTCGATAAGCTTTCCATGCTTCAAGATCATTTAGTAAAAGACCTTTTTCATATCCTTTTCTAATTAAGTCATTGAAAGTAATATCATCAAAATCTGGACTTGGTTCTGTGGTTTCCAAATATCTTTTTATAAGCTTCCAGCTTAGTTCATAGGTAAATGCAAATGCCTGAATGGCTCCAGCTTTTAACTGCTTTTCTATGCGTGAATCAAAGCTTCTCTCAGATTTATTTTCACAAATATCAAGACTGTCTTCTAATTGTTGACTAGCTTTCTTGAAAGAACTTAGATCTAGAGACATAATTCTACATTCTACCTGAACTAAAAAAGCTATTAGATAAACTCCTCAGAAAATTTTGTTATATCCCAAGGGTTAATAATGCTGGCTTTAGATCTATTCTGAGATTTCTCACCGCCATAGACTATTGCTTTTTTAATTAGCTGATCTTGAAAAATACTCTCAAAATAATTAAGGTTTCTAAAGAAACTTTCATGAAAAGTCTTTGCTGATTTGATTTCTGTACTAATTAACTTATCACTAACTTTACTAACAAGGTCTATCTCATGTGTTCTATCTTGATAAAAATAATGATTACTCTGCTTGCCTTGATTAAAACGATATTTCACAAACTCCATTACTACGAGGTTTTCAAATAAGCTACCAAATAAAGGATGTGATTTTACGTGTTTGGCACTTTCGTTATCAAGTAAACTCGCTGCTAGAGCTGGATCTGTAAAATATAATTTAGGTGATTTAATGATCTGCTTTTTTATATTAGCGAAATATGGTGGTAATAGAAAAATAATGTAGGAAACCTCTAAGAGATTAATCCAGTTCTTTACTGTATTCTGAGCGACTCCTAGATCATCAGCGATATTCTTGTAATTAAGGCATTGACCGATGCGTGCTGCACAGAGTTTTAAAAAATTTCTAAATAATCTTAAATCATGAACAGCTGTTAAATCACGTAAGTCTCTCTCCAAGTAAGTTTGAATATAGTCAGAATAATAAATACTAGGTTCTATATCCTCACTGTAGATTCTTGGATAAAACCCTTTGTAAATTAATTCCGCCCAGTCATTTGTTTTAGCTTTATCTACTTTTCTCAACTCTTGTAAACTAAAAGGCAAAAGCTTTACTAGTCCTGTTCTACCAGCAAGAGACTGACTTACGTGTTTCATCAATTCAAAGTTCTGGCTGCCTGTGATTATAAAGAGTCCTTTCTCTTTGCGCTCATCCACTAAAACCTGAAGATAGGATAATAATTTAGGCACTCTTTGAATCTCATCAATAATAGCCCCGTTAGGATACTCTTCCAGAAAGGCATTGGGGTCACTTTCTGCCATCTCTCGCATATCTAGTTTTTCTAGGTTAACGTACGCTTTTTCTGGAAAAACCATTTTGGCTAAAGTAGTTTTTCCAGATTGTCTTGGCCCAGTGATGGTAATTATGGGATATTTCCCTGCAAGATAAAGAAGATGCTCTTTCAGTAAGCGTTTTATTGCCATATTTTTATTATGCACTAAATATGCAAAAAAATTGCATATTTAGCCTATTTTATTTCACGTCGTAGCGATCTCTGAGATTGCAAAGAATTTTACTAAAATGGCACCCTCGAGAGGAATTGAACCTCCGACCTAGTCGTTAGGAATGACTTGCTCTATCCTGCTGAGCTACGAGGGCTTAATTAGAATTTTAGCGTATTATTCCCATTTACATAAACTCTTGCTTGCTCATACAATGCAGTGAACCACCTTGCTGAATAACTAGTGAACTATCAAAGCCGATAACTTTCCTGTCTGGGAAAAGCTTCTGTAAGATATCTATCGCTTGCTGATCTTGCGGGCAGTTATAAGTAGGAACTATAATCGCTCCATTTAAGAAAACGAAATTAGCGTAAGAATAAGCCAAAGCCTTCTCTATAAATCCTTCTGGCTCAGGAAGAGGTAATTTAATTACTTCTAAGTCAGAGAAAGCTTCTAGCGTTTTAAAATTCTCTTTAGAGATCTCGTAGTTCGGGCTTGCTGGATTTTCAGTATAAGAAAGTACCACTCTTTCATCATCTATAAACCTAGCAGTGTTATCTACATGCCCGTCAGTATGATCGTTTGCGATACCTTTATCTAGCCATATTACTTGTTTAATACCAAGAGCGTTAAACAAAAGTTCTTCGAAATCTTTTTCTGTAAAGTTTTTATTACGATTAGTATTTAAGACACACTGGCGAGTCGTAAGTAGGTAGCCTTTCTCTGAATAATCTATAGCGCCACCTTCTAAAAATTTATCGTAAGACTTTACAGTTAACCCTTCTAATTCTCCTACTGCCGCTGGTAGAACGTTATCTTTATCCCATGGCGGAAACTTCTCTCCCCAAGCGTTAAAGGCGAAATCTACTACTATCTTCTCCTCGGTCTCTTTATCTATAGCGAATATAGGACCGAAATCTCTAATCCAAATATCATTATTCGGGATTACTAGAGATATGAGTTTAAAAGGTTTAGCAGCAAAGCTAGTGAGTTTATCGATATTCTCCATCAACATGGCTTCAGTATCGAATAGTAGTTTTATGTCTTGATAATCTAGGACTATGTCTATAAATCTCCAGAAAAATTCTTTCATTAACGTTAGACCGTCTTTATCAGGCTCACTTGCAAGTTTAGAGTTGAGGTGGATTTTATTATGTGGAAAGCTGAGCCAGACGGCTTTTTGCTCTAACCATTCTGCGGGGGTATGGACTAGCGTTTCTTTATTAATGTATGTAGTGGTCATGCTGTTTCTCTTTTAGGTGTTTTCTATTTCAAAAAAAATTTTAACTAATTATGAGTTGATTTAAAAATCGGCGAACTTACTCTACCCAGATCTTAAGTAGATCACTGAAAGCATCTACTCGCCTATCTCTAAAATAAGGCCAGTAACGATTCGCTTCATCTATAACTTTTAAATCTAAGTCAAGGTGGCTTATGGTTTCATCTTGACCATTTCTTTCTAGAATTCTGCCATAAGGATCTATGCAGAAAGAGTTTCCCCAGAAATCTAAGTGACCTTCCTTGCCTACTCTATTGACGGCGATAACGAAAACGTGATTAGCTATAGCATGAGCACGCATCGAGGTAAACCAAGCCTCAAGCTGATCTTGGTAAATATCTGGCGAAGCAGTGCCATCCCAGCCTATAGCAGTAGGATAAATTAATATCTGTGCCCCCTTTAAAGCATTTATACGAGCGGCTTCAGGGAACCATTGATCCCAGCAGATTAGGCAGCCGACTTTAAAGCTATCCCCAGCCGAGCTTTTAACATCAGCTACTTGAAAACCTTTATCTCCAGCCCTGAAATAATATTTTTCATAGAATCCCGGATCATCTGGGATGTGCATTTTACGATAATGGCAGTTAATCTGCCCCTCTCTATCTATGACATAAAGGCTGTTGAAATATACGGCTGGAGAGACTTTCTCAAAAAAAGGAAAAACCAGATTAATGGATAGTTCTTTAGCTAAAGCTAAAAAGTGTTTAATTTCCTCCGCATCTTTATGAAAAGCTAGATCGAAATTTTCAGGTGCTTCAGTAATCGCTAAATAATCAGTAAGGCAGAGCTCCTGAAGTATAACTAAATCAGGTGTAATACTAGAGCAGGCTTCTCTAATTTTTTGTGTTAGGTAACTGAGATTCTTTTCTATAGTTCCCTGAGATTTTCCCTGAATCCATGCGACTTTAACCATAGGGGTTTATTTTAGCTTGTTGCTTTTTTACTGTGTGGAAAACAAGTGAAATTTTATTAGCCTCAAACAAAAATAAAACATTTCCCTACATATAATTTAGAATAGACAAAGTGGTTGCAGTTCAAGAAAAAGATCTGAATAGAATAGGCTTTGTAGCCACACTTGGGCTTTTTGCTTTACTTGCTTTTATTTTTTGGCTAAAAGGACATGATTTTAATAAATCTAGGACTTTTACTTTTTATTTTGAAAATGTTAATGGTCTAGAAGAAGGTTCTGCTCTGAGGTGGCATGGACTTAAGATTGGCTTGGTGAAATCGATAGAACCTGTTCGTCAGAATATTGACTTAGAGCCACTGCCGAGTAAAGAGATAGCTGAAATAGGTAATATTCATCTTCAGGAAGGTAAGCGTTTACTTACTAGTTCAAGTATTCAGGATTTAGTTTTTGCAAGAGAGAAAATTAACCAAGCCCAATTAGAGATTGGGCTTGCGAGGTTGGCTACTGATCAGCACCATATTCGAAAAGGAAAGCATATTGCGGTTCAGGCTATAGTGACTATGGACGATGTCCCTATAAGCTTAGTGAATCAGGTTACTATAGTGCCTTCTGGTTTAATTGGTGAGCAATACGTGGATCTTACTTCGATTAAGATAGAAGAACAGTTTCTTGATAAATTTAATTATGATGAACCACATTTTATAAGTTTAGAGCCGATTAGGCTTGATAGTTTGATTAGGGTTAATCTTGAATCTTCTGAGGCGATTAAGAATTTAGCGAATAGAGTAAATGCTGTGTTTGGCGAAGAAGATGCGGATAATATTAAAAATCTTATTAAGGCTTCGAATTCTTTTGTTAATGATCCACAGCTAAGAAAAGGTATAAAGGAATCTACGGAAAATATCAGAAAAATAACTGAGGATTTTTCGATTTGGACTTTATTGTTTGGTTCTAAGAAAAAAGAACACAAATATATTAATCAATAAGACATTAAATTAGAAATAAAATATAAAGAATAATTCATCGAGCTTAGCATAATATTACATTATGTTATTATAGGTAATTCAATAGTAGGATACCCTTATTGGGGCCTCGTTCGGCATTCTATGATAACAAAAAATTATTCTCGTAAGATCCCTAAAGTCAAAGCCTATAAGGGACAAAGAACAATAAAGTTACCAGATCTAACCGAAATTCAAAAGCAATCTTTCCAGAGGTTTTTGACAGAGGGGCTAGCTGAAGAGTTAGAGAATTTCTCGCCAGTAACTGACTATACAGGCAGATTGGAATTATATTTTTTACATAATCATTATACTTTTGAGGAGCATCAAGAGCCTAATAAGGCTAAGACTCCGATGGAGGCTAGGCTGAATGAGCAAAGCTTTACTAAAAAGTTATATATAAAAGTGCGTTTCGTAAATAGAGACAGCGGTGAAATTAAAGAAAGTAAAATGTTCATCGGCGAAATACCTATGATGACTGAAAGAGGTACTTTCATCGTTAATGGTGCTGAGCGTGTAGTTGTTTCTCAGATCGTTAGATCACCTGGTATTTATTACAAGAGAGAAATCGAGCCAAGTGGTAAGAGAATATTTAATGCGACGCTGATTCCGAATAGAGGCGCTTGGATTAAGTTAGAGACTGATGTTTCTGATTATATTTATATTAAAATTGATAAAACAAGAAAAATCCCTGTAACGGTTTTCCTGAGAGCATTGGGTTATACCGAAGCGGATATGAAAGATCTGTTCTCTCATTATGATTTCTTGGCTAAGACATTTGAAAAAGATCCGACTTCTAATGAGGAAGAGGCTTTAATCGAGCTTTATAAGAAAATGAGACCGGGTGAGCATCCTTCTGTGGATGGTGCTAGGCAGCTTATAGAAAGTAGATTCTTTAATGCTAAGAAGTATGATTTAGGTTTCGTTGGTAGATATAAGCTTAATAAAAAGTTAGGACCTAATGCCCCAGAGGATTTAAGAGTTCTTACTAAGGAAGATTTTATTGCAGCTATTGATTATTTAGTTAAGCTTAATTTTGATGAAGCTCAGATAGATGATATTGATCACTTGGGTAACAGAAGAGTTAGATCAGTAGGTGAATTACTTCAGAATCAGTTTAGATTAGGTTTAAGTAGAATCGAGAGAATTATTAAAGAGAGAATGACTCTTCAAGAGCAGGAAGGTCTGACTCCAGCTAATTTGATTAATCCTAAGCCATTGGTTTCTGCTATTAGAGAGTTCTTCGGTTCTTCTCAGTTGTCACAGTTTATGGATCAGACTAATCCACTTGCAGAGTTAACGCATAAGCGTCGTATTTCTGCTCTTGGTCCTGGTGGTTTATCTCGTGAGAGAGCTGGCTTTGCGGTTCGTGATATTCACCCTTCTCAAAACGGAAGACTTTGTCCAGTAGAGACTCCAGAGGGTCCTAACGCTGGTCTTATCGGTAGTTTAGCTTCACATGCAAGAATTAACGATTTTGGTTTTATTGAAACTCCATACAGATCAGTAGTTGATGGCATAGTTACGAACGAAGTTAAATACTATACTGCTACTGATGAGGATAACTCTAAGATCGCTACGGGTGATACTCGTATAGAAGAGTCTGGTCATTTTACTAATGACATGGTTCCAGTTAAATATAAGAATGAATTTATTGAGACTAAAGGTGAAGATGTAGACTTAGTGGGTGTTTCACCTATTCAGATCGTTTCGATTGGTACTTCTTTAATTCCTTTCTTAGAGCATGATGATGCGAACCGTGCACTTATGGGTTCTAACATGCAACGTCAAGCAGTTCCTTTACTTAAAGCCGAGAGAACGCTTGTAGGTACTGGTATAGAGGGACAGGTAGCTAGAGATAGTGGCATGGTGGTTATTTCTGATCATGACGGTATCGTAGACTACGTTGACTCTAGAAGAATTAGAATTAAATTTACTGAAGATGGAAAAGGTTCTAAGACCTATGATCTTCTTAAGTACATGAGATCTAATCAAGACACTTGTTTGAATCAGACTCCTATTGTCAAGATTGGTCAAGAAGTGAAAGCTGGTCAGGCGCTTACAGATGGTGCTGCGACTTGTGAAGGTGAACTCGCATTAGGTAAAAATCTTCTTGTAGCTTTCATGCCTTGGGAAGGATATAACTTTGAGGATGCGGTTCTGATTTCCCAAAGACTAGTTAGAGAAGATGTTTATACATCTATCCACATTGAAAAATATGAAATAGATGCTAGGCAGACTAAGCTAGGAGCTGAAGAAATCACTAGAGAACTTCCTAATATTAGTGAAGATGCTCTTAAGCACCTTGATGAAAATGGTATCGTTCGTATCGGAGCGATGGTTAAAGAGAATGATATTCTGGTTGGTAAGATTACTCCTAAGGGTGAATCTGATAATCCTCCTGAAGAAAGACTTCTTAGAGCTATTTTTGGTGAGAAAGCTAGAGATGTTAAGGATAATTCACTCAGAGTGCCACATGGCGAGAAAGGTAGAGTTATAGCTGTAAGAATTTACGATAGAGATAAAGGTGATGAATTGCCTCCTGTTTCTAACAAGATAGTTAGAGTCTTTATAGCTCAGAAAAGAAGAATTTCTGTTGGTGATAAAGTCGCTGGTAGACACGGTAATAAGGGTATTATTTCTAGAATTCTTCCAGTTGAGGATATGCCGCATTTACCAGATGGTTCTCCAGTAGACATAGTTCTAAATCCACTGGGTGTTCCTTCACGTATGAACGTAGGTCAAATCTATGAGTGTATTTTAGGTATGGCAGCTACGATTTTAGATCATGCTTATGAAGTTCCTTCTTTTGATGAAATGTTTGGTGAAGGTGCTTCTGATAATTTAATTAAAGATGAAATCACTAAAGCTAGAACTATAGAGAATGGTAAGTATTCTTGGTTAGGTGCTGACGGAAAAGTTAAATTAGTAGATGGTCGTACTGGTGAGTATTTTGATAATCCTGTCTTAGTTGGGGTTATGTATATTCTTAAATTAGTTCACCTTGTTGATGACAAGATTCACGCTAGATCTACAGGACCTTATAGTCTTGTTACGCAGCAGCCTCTCGGTGGTAAAGCACAGTTTGGTGGTCAGAGACTTGGTGAGATGGAGTGTTGGGCACTTGAAGCTTACGGTGCTTCTTATACACTTCAGGAAATGCTTACTCGTAAATCTGATGATGTTGTAGGTCGTGCTAAGGCTTATGAGGCGATAGTTAAGGGTGAGAACATCACTCCAGCTGGAGTTCCAGAGTCGTTCAAGGTACTACTAAAAGAATTGCAGTCTATCGGTCTTGATATTCATGCTCTAAAATCAGTTAAAAACTCTGATGGTGATTCAAATCTAGAGGAAGTGAACTTAGATTCTGATTCTACGTTTGACTTTATGAAGACGAAGAATCACTTACCTAGATTAGATGAAGCTATTAATGATCTTAAGTCAAGTGAAGAAGTAGGATTAAAGCTTGAAACTAAGTCAGGGTTTACTTTTAACTAAATATTAGAAAAGGGTTAGGTTAAGTTTAAGATGTCAGATGAAATTGGTAATGAATTAGACGCTTTGGGTATCGCTTCGATTGAAGCACTTGAGCATGATATTGACAGTGATGAAGTGCATGAAATTGAGAAAAACAGCTTAGTTGCTGATAATGATCTTTTCGATAGTATTAAGATACAGATCGCTTCTCCTTCAAGGATTCTAGGTTGGTCTTATGGTGAAGTAACTAAGCCAGAAACTATTAACTACAGAACTTTAAAGCCAGAGAAAGATGGTTTATTCTGTGAGAAAATATTTGGTCCAGTTAAGGATTGGGAATGTTCTTGTGGTAAATATAAACGTATTCGCCATAAAGGTATAGTCTGTGAAAGATGCGGAGTAGAAGTTACTGAATCTAAAGTAAGAAGACAGAGAATGGGTTCTATTACTCTTGCAGCCCCTGTTTCACATATATGGTTTTTAAAGGGTATCCCAAGTTATTTAAGTTTACTTCTAGATGTTACTCTTAAGGATCTTGAGCAAGTAGTTTACTTTAATTCATATTTAGTTATCGATCCTGGTAATGTTGAGAATTTAAAGAAGAATCAAATTATTGTTGAGGAAGAGTATGAGCAGCTTTTAGATAATGAGACTGCTCAGTTTGAAGTGGGTATCGGTGCTGAAGCACTTCTTCTGTTATTAGAAGATTTAGCTCAGCCGAAATACGAGTACCCAAATGCAAGTAGTAGAGCTGAAAGAGGTGAGCTACTAGGCTTGCCTGGTTTAGAAAAAGTAAGAGATCACCTAAAAGCTGAATTAGCTGAAGTTGGTGGTTCACAGCAGAAGAGAATTAAATGTGTTAAACGTTTAAGATTGGTTCAATCATTACTAAATTCTAAGACAGATCCGGGTTGGATGGTTATGGAAGTTCTTCCTATATGTCCTCCAGACTTGAGACCTATGGTTCAGTTAGATGGTGGTAGATTCGCTACTTCTGATTTAAATGATCTTTACAGAAGAGTTATTAATAGAAACAGCCGTCTAGCAAGACTTATAGATATGGGCGCGCCTGAAATTATTATCCGTAACGAGAAGAGAATGCTTCAAGAAGCGGTAGATGCTCTTATTGATAATGGTAGAAGAGGTAGAGTAGTTACTGGTACGAATGGCAGACCACTTAAATCTCTTTCTAATATTATCGAAGGTAAGCAGGGTCGTTTCCGTCAAAACCTTCTTGGTAAGCGTGTTGACTACTCTGGTAGATCTGTTATCGTTGTAGGTCCTTCACTGAAATTACATCAGTGTGGACTTCCTCGTGAGATGGCGATTGAGCTATTTAAACCTTTCGTTATTAATAAATTGATAGACAGACAGATTTGTCAAAACATTAAAGCTTCTAAAAAGCTTATAGAGAAAGGTTCTCCGATGGTTTGGAGTATTCTTAAAGAAGTAGTTGAAGGTCACCCAGTTCTTTTGAACCGTGCACCTACGCTTCACAGATTGGGTATCCAAGCTTTTGAACCAGTTATAGTAGAAGGAAGAGCTATCAGATTACATCCATTAGTATGTTCAGCTTTTAACGCTGACTTTGATGGTGACCAAATGGCAGTTCACGTTCCGTTGAGTATAGAAGCACAGACTGAGGCTAGAACTTTAGTTATGGCTAATACGAATATACTTTCACCAGCGACAGGTAAGCCAGTGATTACTCCTACTCAGGATATGGTTTTAGGTATTTATTACTTAACTATTGATAAGCCTAATTCTGAGGATTCGAAATTATTTAAGGGTGCTGGTAGTGTGTTCTCTAGTGAGGATGAAGCTATTACCGCTTACCATACTAAGAATGTTGATCTATTCGCTAAGGTTAAGCTTAGAACTACCCAGACTGAGTCTGGCTTATCTGAGATCATTGAAACTACTGTAGGTAGAATTATTTTTAATAAGACTATCGTAGATTCAATTGAAAAAGACGCAGTAGCTATTTAAGTTTAGAGGAAAGGTTTATAAACACCATGCAAACAAAAGAACAAAAAGCAGCACCAGGAATAACTAGAGAGAAAAAGAAACCTGCTTTCATTAATCAAATCGTTGATAAAAAAATACTAGGCAGAATGATTGCTAAGGTTTATGAGAACTTTGGTGCAGAGCTTACTGCTGTTTTAGCTAATAATCTTAAGGATTTGGGCTTTAAGTTTGCTACTCAAGCGGCTGTTACTATTAGTATCGAAGATTTAACTGTTCCCCCAAAGAAAGCTGAGTTAGTAGCTGAAGCTGAAGCTGAGTTAGCTAAGACTACTGAGAGATTTGAGAGAGGGGAAATCACTGAGGTAGAGCGTTATAACAAGGTTATTGATACTTGGTCTGAGACTAACGATAAGGTTACTGAGGCTGTAGTAGAGTATTTTGATAGATTGAATCCAGTTTATATGATGGCATTCTCTGGTGCAAGAGGTAATGTCTCGCAGGTACGTCAGCTAGTTGGAATGAGGGGTCTTATGGCTAACTCTGAAGGTAAGATTATTGACCTTCCGATTAAATCTAACTTTAAAGAGGGTCTTACCGTTCCTGAGTATGTGATTTCAGCATTTGGAGCGAGAAAGGGTCTAGTAGATACAGCTTTAAAAACAGCTGACTCTGGTTATTTAACTAGAAGACTTGTAGACGTAGCTCAGGATGTAATTATTCGTACAGATGATTGTGGAACTGAGAAATTTATTGAAGTTGGTGCTCTTTATGATGGAGAGACCATTGTAACGGGTATTGATGTTAGAGTTATTGGCAGAACTGCTGCTGAAGATATTACCAACCCAGAGACTAAAGAAGTTATTACACCGAAGGGTACTATAATTAATAGATCCGCTTCTGAAAAGATTAAAGCATCTGGTTTGAGATCTGTAAAAATCAGATCTACGCTTATTTGCGAGGCTAAATATGGTGTTTGTAAGACTTGCTATGGTTGGTCTTCTACGGATAACAGACCTGTTAATTTAGGTGAAGCGATAGGTATTATCGCAGCTCAGTCGATAGGTGAGCCTGGTACACAGTTAACGATGAGAACATTCCACACGGGTGGTGCGGTGGCTGGTCACAGTAAAGCAAGAGAGTATTATATTTCTACTGCTTCTGGCACTGTTAAATATGGTTTTGAAGTCAGAGAAATTAGAACTAAATATGGTGATATTGTTTATCAAACGCTTAGTGCAGGTAAGCTTTCTATTGGTTCAGAGTCTATGAATATGCCTTTAGGCGCAAGGCTTATCGTTAAAGATGGATCTCATATTGATAAAGGTGGGATTATTGGTGAGTTTCCAGATTTAAGTAAAAAGAAACTCCTTACAGAGAAAGCTTCTAAAGATGTTATTACAATGCAATCTGGTTTAGTAGTTTTTAAAGACTTTGGTGTTGATGAGACTAAAGATAGACAAGGTAATATTTCTAAGCTTGCTAATAAGCAGGGTACTATTTGGATAGAAGCAGGTACGGTATTGCCTCTTTCATCTGGTAGCCAGTTAATTATTAAAGATGGAGAAATGGTTAACAAGGGTGATACTATTTCTGAGACTATTTTGAAATGCCAATATAGTGGTGAGGTAAGATATGGTGCAGACCTAGTTATCGAAGAAACTGAAATCGGTTCTAGAAAAGTAAATAAATTAGCTAGGGGTCGACTTCTTAATGTAATTAATGCTTCGATAGGTTCTTCTAACGCTAAATTACAGCAAAATCAACAGGGTAATCTCTGGGTTCTTGCTAATGAGAAGTATGTTCTTAAGATGGTAAATGGTGAGACTATTGAGAATGGCAAGATTCTAGCAGAGCTTGTTGATGACGAGCTTTCATTACATTTACCTTGCTCGGGTGAGATTAGATATGATGATCTAGAAATAGATGATAGAAAGATCGTTACTAAGCATGGAAGAGTAATTTTTATTCCAGAGGAGATTCATTCTCTTTCTAAAGATGCAAGTCTTGCAATAATTGAGACTGGTACTCATGTTAAAGCTGGAACAGAAGTTGTTAAAGACGTCTATGCGAATATTGACGGTATAGTTAGAGTTACCATTGAAAATAATATTATTCATGAAGTAACAGTCACTCCAGGAGAGCTTTTTGAGATAGAAGATCCAGAGCTTCTTAAGTATGCTGATGGTGACATCGTTAAAGAAGGCGTAGAGATTATGCCTAATGTTAAAACGACTAAGCCAAGCATGATTACTCTCTTTAGTCATGAAGAGACTGGTGAGACTAAGCTTTTACTTAGAGATGTTCAGTTGTATGATATTAAACCACGTGAAGTGGAATTCACGGCTGAGACTACTGATGCTGCGATTAATATTTATCCAGTAACGCAAATGCATTACAGAGATGGCGATAAAGTTCGTAATTTCAATGGTGGAGCACTCACTAAGACTAGTTTGATACTGTCTTGTGAAGATCAGTATCAAGATTCTAAGGGAATCGTAGAATTTGATACTGAAGCTGAGACGCTAAATATTATTTTCCAAGAAAATATTATTCTAAGATCTGAAAGAACAGCATCTACTATCACTGAGATTCTTGTTCAGCCAGGTGATTTCGTTGAAGCTAATCAAGCTGTAGCTAAAGTTCAATCTATCGCTCAGACTTCTGGTGAGGTTTTCGTAAATCAAGTAGATAAATCTAGAATCTTAATTCTAGATGATGCTTCTAGTTTCTCTGTTACTTCTAAGGTTGCTCCTAAAGTCAAAGAGGGAGATTACGTTCTTAAGGGTGATTCGATAGGTAATTCAGAGCCGCTTGAGGAGCCAGGTATAGTAACTGAAGTTAAAGGAAACACCGTTATCATCAGAAAGGCACGTCCTTTCCTTGTAAGCTCTGGTACTAGATTACATGTAGATAATCATTCTTTAGTTCAGCAGGGTGACCAGCTCGCTACTATTATCTATGAAAAAGTTAAGACTGGTGACATCGTCCAAGGTCTTCCTAAGGTAGAAGAATTACTTGAAGGTAGAAAGCCTAAAGAGCCAGCGATTATTTCTGATGTATCTGGTGTGGCTGAAGTTCTTAATGAAGATGGTACTGAGACTATATTTATTAAAACGGCTGATGAGCGTAAAGAGTTCGTTATCCCTGTCGGTCAGAATATCGTCGTTAATGATGGTGATAAAATTAGTGTAGGAGACCTTCTTACTGATGGTCAGCCTAATCCGCATGATCTTCTTGAGTATAAAGGTGTAGAACATTTACAACAATTCTTAGTTGATGAAGTTCAGTCAGTATACGTATCTCAAGGTGTTGAGATTGCAAATAAGCACATTGAGACTATAGTTAGACAGATGACTCGTAAAGTAAGAATCGATGATCCTGGTGATACTGAGCTTCTTCAAGGTGAGTTACATGATATTAACTATGTAAGAACCATTAACAAAGCAGCTGAGGAAGAAGGCAAGATTACTGCTCAATACAAGCACGTTTTACTTGGATTAACTAAGGCGAGCTTAAATACAGAGAGCTTTATATCAGCAGCTTCTTTCCAAGAGACGACTAGAATTCTTGCAGAAGCTTCGATTAAAGGTAAAACGGATTGGTTACACGGTCTTAAAGAGAACGTTATTATCGGTCGTCTTATCCCATCTGGTTCAGGCTTTGATGTGGTGGTGGATAGTGAAGAGAGTCTTATCGCTGCTCACCCAGAGAAAGAGCAGCTTATGGCAGGGCTTTCAGTAGCTTAAGTTAATTACTGTAAAAATTAAAAAAAGATGCCCAAAGCTTTAGCTTCTGGGCATCTTTTTACTAGGAAGTCATCTTGATGAAGTTCTCTAGTTTAGTTTTATAACTTTAACATCCCAAACGCTCAAACCTTTCCCCAACAGCTTTACATAAGCCCATGGTATTAAAAGCTTTATTAAAATCATCACGATTAATTTTTTTCTTTTTGCCACTAAGAGTTAAAGCTAAGTCTTCGTCATCATTAGGATTTACTAAGACTGTAGATAGTAAATCATAAGCTGGTGAAAACACAGGCCCCGTATCTCTTTGGTCAATTAAAGAGAAATTTTTCAGGTGCATATCAGCGTTTCCAGTTATAAATGAAAATAAAACCAATTCCGCGAAATTAACTAAATCAAGTCCTGGATTTACAGAATATTTTAAAATTGCTTTAGCGATCTGCTCATAAGAACCTTGGTATTTATCTTCTGTAAGCCTTTCAGTGAGCTGACACATATCTTCCATGTGGAGCTTTCCTCCTTTCCATCTATCGATTCTTTTAGTAATATAAGCAAGATTACCTGAGGATAAGCGAATTAAGCTATGAGGTACTGTTTTAATTTTAGCGATCTCAGCGAGGTGCATAGTCAAATCCTCTATTTCTGCTAATTCAGGATAGTGTGGTGATGCTGGTTTTAAAATATAATCCCCCCACATCCCTACTATAGTAAAATGCTTTACTAAATTAGGCTTCTCCGCTGAAGCTAAATGCAGAGATAGTTTAGGCTGAACCCCAGTTATAGTGGTCTGTGACTTGATAATTTGCTCAGCTAGTTCATTTAGATTCTCTTCTGAATAAGGCATTAGAGGCGGAACAGCAGTTCCAAATATTTTTTTACTACAGCTCGGATGAAAATCAATTTCACCATCAGCTAAAGCTAAATAGCAGTATAAGCAGCGATTACTCATAATTCTTCTATTAATGGATTAATACTCACCGCCCCAATACAATCTCGGCAGCAAGCCATTAACAAGCCCATGCGATCTCTAGGATTAAGTTTCCAGTTTTTTTCAGCTATATTTAAAAGCCAACCTTCAGGTATCAACCCATCAAAAAAAGGAAATAACACAGAGCTTTTAAAGGCCTCTTCTTTAATGGGTAGTGTAAGGCTTATTGCTACAGGGTTTTCTGACTTAAGGTATTCCTCTGCATACTGAAAGTGATATCCCAGCTCATCTCGACTTAGCCAGCCTGCAAGTTCCTCGTGCATTAAGACCTCAGCTTTTCTCATTTTAACTATCACCTAGCTGAGATCTAACTGGTCCCATTTCATAACCAAATAAACTCAGTACCTGATTTACCTTATCTAACCTTAAAGTTTCTTTACCCTGCTCTAAATCTCTAAGAAATCTTAAGCCCACTCCCGCTTTCTCAGCGAGTTCTAGTTGTGTGAGTTTAGCGATTTTTCTTTTTTGTTTTATGAAAATAGATAACAGCATTTTATACCTTTTCGGGTCTAATTTGAGTGTTTTATAGTAAAATTATGCCACATTGGGTATAATTTTCTCACCCAAGCGACATTTGCCCCCGATGGGGTATAAACTCCGCTATTTTAACCTGTTTTATACCCCATCGGGTATAGGAACTTGTTAGCAGCTTCTCGTTTAAAAATATTTCTTAGTAAAAGCCTCTGGGCTAAACTCTTCTAGATCTTCCATCTTTTCACCCACACCTAAGAACTTAACAGGGATTTTAAGTTTATGGGCGATAGAAAAGACAGTACCTGCTTTAGAAGAACCATCGAATTTAGTCAGAATGATAGAGTTCACTTCACAAAGTTCATTAAAAGTCTGTGCTTGTATCAGAGAATTCTGCCCCATAGAAGCATCTAAAACTAGCATGGTCTCCAAATGGTAAGCTTGACCATCTAGATTTTTTTTCACCACTTCTTTGATTTTAGATAACTCTTCCATTAAATTTTTCTTGTTATGCAGTCTACCAGCGGTGTCTATTAAAACAAGATCATAGTTTTCATTTTTAGCTTTCTCTATCGCTTTATAGACGACAGCACTAGACTTAGATCCATGTGGCATTTCGATTAAATCAGCACCCGTTCTTTCTGCCCAAGTACGCAGTTGGTCTTCTGCCGCTGCCCTGAAAGTGTCTCCAGCAGCGATTAATACTTTTTTATTTTCTAAATTTCTGTACTTATAGGCGAGTTTAGCTATGCTAGTAGTTTTCCCGACACCATTAATGCCAAGTATCATAACGACAGTCAGCACATTTTCAGGACAGATAAATTTAAAAGGATCTGATTTTTCAGTTATAGAAATTTCTTTTGCTTTGTTTCTGTTAATCTTAACTTCGGTGAAAGCTCCTAACAGAAACTCTTTGAGCTTGTCCTGTAAGTCATCTTTATAAATTTCTTTCTGGGCTTTGAGCTCTTTACGTAAAAGCTCGGTGAAATCCATAGCTAAATCTACGCCTAAATCAGAGCGAATTAATTCTTCTTCTAGATTATCTAGCTCTTCTTTTTTGATTAAAACTCTTTCTAGTACTGCACTTGAGTAACTACTTGGTACCGAATCTGTTTCTGATATGTTGAGTAAGATTTCGCTTTCAGTTTTCTCATTGCCTTTTAGAAAAGGTATCTTACTTAAAATCTTTTTAAAGAAAGACATAGTGTAGATAATATCACCTACCAATAGGAACCATTCTCAAGTTAATATATGATATAGTTCAAGAATGCTCGGTATTAAGATAATTCCACCTCATTCTGATCCGTATTTAGGAGTAAATCATACTAGAGGAAAACTAGCAGATCAACAGATTTTACGGACGCAATTACAAGAAAAGAAATTACAAGAATCTGCTAATGGATCGTCAGCTGAAAAAATTAGTGGATCGTCAGCGACTAATTTAAAACAAACGGTTGATGGTTTAAAAGATAGCTGGACTAATTTTAAAGTGCAACTCTTTGCGGAATTTAACCGAAATAGTAACCCAGAACTTCTCAATAAATACTTAAGTAATGTGTTTACGATTCTTAAGGGAAAAATGACCCAAAGTGACAAAACAGCCTTTGAGACAGCACAAAGTGATGGAGATTATAAAAAACAAAGATCAATCATTTGGACACATCTCGGTCCAGATAGATATAACAATGCTTATATTGAGGCATTTAAACAATTTGACACAGCAGATCAAACCAGATATTTAAATACACTTGCCATAAATCATGGGCTAACTAAATTTTTTGATGAAAGACCAAACCTTCCAATAGAGGAGAAAGTTGAACTTATGTTCCAAGAGAAAATCAAGAAACACTTTAAAGACTCTCCTTATGAATTTATTGCAACTGGCTCAACAGGTGCTGTCTTTAAAATCAAAGATGGAGATAAAAGCTACGCCGTAAAGTTAAGCCATTCTGATGACAGCAAAGGAGATCAACCTAAATTAGTTCCTTCTGGTTATGAATATAATGGTATAAAAAAAGCATCGGAAATTATTGAGTCAGAACAGCTTCCTGCCAAGAACTGGATGCAAGGGCTTGCCAAAGATAAAAATGACCTTGATCTTAGCGATAAAAATACCTTAGTTACAGACTTTATGGAGGGTAATCTTTTAGGCTTTCGTGTTAGTCCAGAAAGTTTGAAAGACTTTGTTAAAAAGGGTTTATCAAATCAATTTTTAAAAGACTTTATCAAATCCTATGTTACTCTCGGGGAAAAAGGTGCAGATTTAAGTTCTATGGTCCATCACAACGCAGTATACACGCAGGACAAAAACGGTGGGAAACTCAATTTTTTTGATTATGTTGGTGTAGACACACCAGCTTATGACGAAAAAAGGGCGTTAATAAAAAAAGACCCTTTGACCTATGGGATTTACAGACTGATCTCTGATTTCCAGAGTCCAAGTACCTTGAGAGCTAAACCATTTATGGACAGCTTAGAAGAAGCCATAAAAAGTACAGGTTCTAACTATAATAAATTCCTCAAACAAAGATCAAATCAATTAAAACAAGTTCTTCGTGAAATTGCAGATGACAAAAATAGTAAAATCGGGAAACAAGATATTAACGAGTCGTTAAAGAAAATTCGAACCCTGATTCAAGAAAAAGATCAATATAAACAAACTCAAATGTCCAACACAACATTTGGAGAACCTTTTGCACTTAACAAAGAAGCTCAGAAAATTTATCAAAACTTTTCAATCTAAAAACGTTTTTTATTAAAGCACCTTAGCTTCATTTTTCAGAGCTTCTAAAAGCTGTTTAGCAGTCTCTTGAGCAGATCCCTCAAAAATCTTCACACCAGTACGTGCGGCTGGCAGTTTAGCTTCCACTGGATTTAATCCAGTAGCACTTTCTATGCTCACATCTATTTCTTCTAAAGGTTTTTTCTTAGCTTTCATTAAACCCATTACTGATGCGTATCTCGGCTCATCTTTACCTTTATCGCAGGTTATTAAGGCTGGCAGGCTTAATTCGAATTTCTCTACACCAGTAGGCACTTCTCTTTCAGCGATTAATTTACCATTTTCCCATTCAATTTTATTTACATTAGCCAGCATAGGTATATCTAAATGTGCAGCTACTCCAGCTTCTAGCCATACTGCTTCTATATCTATATTTTTTTTACCAGCAAGAATTAGATTTACACCTAGTTCTTTTATTTTTTCGGCTAAAGGTTTAGCATTTAATTTATCTGATTTAAGTAAGACACCCTGATCTGCTCCCATCGCTAATCCTGAACGAATGGCAGAGACGGTTCTCTCTGGACCTAAGGCTACTAATATAATTTCTGAGACCGCATCATTAGCTTCTTTAAGCTTTAGAGCTTTTTCTACAGCGAATTCAGCATAAGGATTTAAAATCCAGTCTATACCTGCTTCACTGATAGATTTTCCATCTGCTCCGATCTCTATTTTAGTCGTAGTGTCAGGTACTTGGCTAACGATTACAGCTATTTTCATATTATTTAGGATATACCCAAAACTAAGCTTTCTCTAAATTTTTATTATCAAATAATTTGTATTGCATGATTTGTCTTAACACTAGAGGTAGCAAAAAGAAGGCCACAAAATTCAGTATTAACACTATAAAAGTAACTACAGAACCGTAAATTAAGTAATCTGTGTCAGTCATGGAATACTTCCTATCAAATTATAGCAGGCTATCACTTTATATAGTCAAAGCATAGAATGCTATGAATTAGGGAGATTTAAGATGTCACAAGGATTATTAAGACCAGTTTATCACCAGCTAGAAGAAGATAGCAGAGATAGAGGCGTTAAATCCTTTGAAAGAAATCCAGAATTTGAAAGATTTGCTCTCTGGTTTAATTCATTTTTAAAAATACAAAACAAGTCCTATCAAAAACGTAGAAATGATGCTTGGTTAAAACAAGGGAATCGCTTCTGGGGTAATTATGATCGTGGAGCAGCTGGGACTTATAAGTCTTTAAATGAAAGAACTAGTAAAGAGTTCGTAAAATCAGTATCCTTTATGTCTGAGTTGGTTTAGATTTTTCAAAATAAATATCAAAAATAGTAACGAGCTTTCTTTATATATTCAGAGAGATTAAGCAAAGGGGATAGAAAAATGAATTTAGGATTAATAAGACCAGTTTATAAACAAAATAAAGAGTCTGATAATCTTTCGTCTAAATCTATTTCTCTTAATACGAGTGCTGAGAAAGCTGCTCTATGGTTTAACCTTTATTCTAAAATGAAAACAGAGACTTACAGATAAATTCGGTCTTTCACAGAATTTTTTAAAAACTCGTTCAAGCTTCTAGCTCTATAATTATCTTAATAATGAAACTTTACTCGGATTATAGGGTACTCCCATCTTTAAGGCTCGTAGACATGCCTCCATATGCGTTTGGGCAGTTAGATGAGCTGAAAATGGAAGTCGCCGCCGAGGGTAAAGAACTTATAGATTTAAGCCTAGGTTCACCAGATCGTCCTACGCATCCAACAGTTTTAAAAGCCTTATATGAAGGTATGCAGAAACTGCGTAATCAGCAGTATCCTATTTTTAGTGGTTTACCTGCTTTTAAAGAACGTATCTGTGAGTGGTTTTCAGCTCGTTTTGGAGTTACACTTGATCCAGCTACTCATGTTTTACCGTTAATAGGTTCTAAGGAAGGAATAGGCCATCTAGCCTTCGCCTATATTCAGGAAGGTGATATAACCATCACCCCCAGCCCTTATTATCCAGTGCATATGCGTGCAACAACGCTTTCTGGTGGACAGGTTTATGAACTACCATTAAAACCAGAGAATCAGTATGTCGGCGATTTAGACGCTATTCCAGAAGATGTTTTAATTAGAGCTAAGATTATGATTCTTAGTTATCCGCATAATCCTACAGGAGCCTCTGTGAATAAGGCTTATCTTAAGAAAGCTGTGGATCTTTGTAAAAAATATAACATTATTTTACTTAATGATTTAGCCTACTCTGAGATTTGGTTCGATGAGCATAAATCAAGCTCAATTCTAGAAGTAGAGGGAGCTATGGATGTAGCGATAGAGTTTCATACTTTTTCTAAAACTTATAATATGGCTGGAATGAGGCTGGGATTTGCTTGTGGTAACCCAGAGATAATTCATACTCTTTATAAACTTAAAACTAATTTAGATTATGGCGTCTGCATGGGTATTCAGGAAGCTGGTATCGCAGCACTTAATCTAGGTGATGATTACAGAGAAGAAATTCGTTTGGAGTATGAAAGAAGGCGAGATTATTTAGTCCCACGCTTAAGAAATATTGGTTTTAAACCGATGAATCCGAAAGGAGCTATGTATGTCTGGGTGCCGATTAATGTAACTTCGTTGGAGTTTGCGACTAAGTTATTAAAGGAGACTGGTGTTTCTGTGGTTCCTGGAGTGACTTTCGGGGCTAATGGTGAAGGTCATATTCGTATAGCGATGGTACAGAATGTGCCGGCATTGGAAAGGGCTTGTGATGGTATAGAAGCTTTTTGCAAGAGCCATCCACTTGCTTTGCAGGTTTAGTGAGACCACCGCACAACTCCATTTTCTGCGTTTTTGTCTTTCTGCGTTTTCGTCGTCCTAATTGTCGTTTTTCGGTAAAACTCGAAAAGCTAGATAAGTAAAACCCGTAATAATTAAAAATAAAACCCACGCTAATGCACTAGCATAGCCCATTTCGAAATCTTCGAAGGCTTTTTGGTATATGTACAGTGAATAGAAAAGAGTCGCATTTTTAGGTCCACCAGAGGTCATAACATAGGCTGGCACGAAATATTGGAAGACTTGAATTATGCCTATAACGACATTAAACAGTATGACTGGGCTAAGTGAAGGTAAAGTTATATGCCAGAATTTTTGCCATTCGCTTGCAGAGTCTATATCAGCAGATTCATAAAGATAAGTCGGGATATTTTTAAGCCCGGCTAAGTAGATCAGCATAGGGTTTCCTAATGACCAGAGGCTAATTATAACTAAAGCTGGCAGTGCTAAATTTTCATCTGAAAGGAAGCTAGGAGTGTGAATTTTTTTAAATAACCATATCCAAGTAACACTAGAAGCGACGATAGGAATGATAGTCGGAATATAGAATAGTGTGCGAAAAAAGCTAGAGCCTTTTATATCTTCTTGATTTAAGAGTATGGCTAGGGCGATAGCGACTATAGTTCCTAGAGAGAGGTTCATGATAGCGAAGCTGAGCGTCACTCGTAAAGAAGTGTAAAGACTCTCATCTGTAAAAAGCCTAGAATAATTCGTAAGCCCGATAAAATCTGGAATATTTAAACCATCATAATTAGTAAAAGACAGGCAGAGACTAGCGAGTAAAGGCCCTAAAAAGAAGCAGAGAAACCCAAAAAACCATGGAAATATAAAGAACAGCGAAGTCTGAAATTTATCTAGCTTACTGCGTCGATTAACCATTTTTCGACCGTATAAACAGTGGCTTCTCTATTCGCTCTAGCGATACTATCAGTAAGAGGAATCTCTTTAGGACAGGCTTTTACACAGTTCTGTGCGTTACCACAGTTATTTAAACCATTATCTACTAAGGCTTCTATTCTGTCACCCTTAGTGCTAACACCGTTAGGGTGGCTGTTAAATAATACAGCTTGAGAAATCGCTTGAGGGCCGATAAACTCCAGATCATTAGTCCACTGCGGACAGGCTTCTAAGCAGCAGCCACAGGTCATGCATCTACTCAATACATAATTCTTTTCTTGTTCATGAGGGTAGACTTTAGGTCCTTCGCCTAAGTCGTAGACACCATCTATCTCTATCCAAGCTTTAACTTTTTTAAGAGCATTAAACATCTGCGATCTATCGACGACTAGGTCTCTTCTGACTGGAAATTTAGTCATAGGTTCTAATTTAATCGGCTGAGAAAGCTTATCTACAAGAGCGGTACAAGCCTGTCTTACTTTTCCATTAACTATCATGGTGCAAGAACCACAGACTTCTTCTAGGCAAGCACTTTCAAATGACACGGGGGTAGTAGCCTTACCATCACAAGTAGAAGGAAACTGTCTAGTCGCCATTAATAGTGTCGTGACGTTCATGCCGTCTTCATAAGGGACTTCGAATTCATCTAGGTATGGCTTAGAACTTGGTTCGTCCTGTCTTTTTACTGAGAATTTAACTGTTTTACTCATAGAGGTTTATAGAAAATATGATCTTAATTTAATTAGACCACTTTATACTAAAGATTTTAACATTCAGTACTAAGCTACTTTAATAATTTTTTTTAGTATTTTTTAACTAGAGGATAATATTATCTGATTGTTGATCACCCAAAAGCTATGGACTTGCTAACATAATTTATAAAGAGTTCTGTTTAACCATCTTTAAATTAAGTTAAGAAATTTCGTGAATAGATAACGAATGTCTAAAAAATCTAAAAAAAAGAAAAAAGATAATTTACCAGGTTCCGCTACTGTAGCTAGAAATCGTAAGGCTAGTTTTGATTTTCATTTAGGTAAGGAGTTCGTAGCAGGTATAGTGCTTCAGGGTACTGAAGTTAAATCCGTGCGTAATGGGCAGGTTCAGCTTAAAGGTGCTTACGCAAAGGTTATAGACGGTGAGGTTTTTTTATTTAACTGTCATATATCTGAATACGCTTTCGGAAATAGATATAATCATGAGCCACTCAGAGCGAAGAAGCTGCTTTTAAATAAAGACGAAATTTTTAAATTAGAGCAGAAAATAAAATTAAATAATCAGACGCTAGTCGCTAGTAAAATTTTCTTTAAAAGAAATTATGCGAAGGTTCTTCTACATTTAGCCGAAGGTAAGCAGAAGGGCGATAAGCGTGAGGCTATTAAGAAGAAGGACATGCAGCGTGAGCTTGCGAGGGATGCTAGTAATTGGGGTTAGGCAGAGTCTTTATTAAAATCCCTATAAATTTCAGTCATTGAGAGTCGGTTTGCTAAAATAGCTTTTTATGCTAGAAATATTAGAAAAAAACAGTCAGGAAACAAGCACTATGCAGGATTTTAAATTTACAGGTTCGCTGAAAAATAAAGTAGCGATAGTTACAGGTGGAACTAGGGGCATAGGAAAGGCTATAGCAGAGCTTTTCATTAGTGAAGGAGCTAAAGTTATAATTACAGGACGTTCTGTAGAGAGTACTGCTGCTGTGGAAATCAATTCTAGTATTCAGAAAGTGGCTCAGAGTGCTGCTGCTGAGATAAATATAGGCGAAGCTTTTTATAAGTCATGTGAAATGTCTAATAAAGAGCAGGTGAAAAGTTTAATAGAGACTGTGGTAGCTGAGCATCAAAGATTAGATGTTTTAGTTAATAACGCTGGTATCACGAAGGATAATCTTTTTATTCGCATGAAAGAAGAAGAGTGGAACGATGTTATAGACACGAATTTAAATAGTTTGTTTTATATCTGCCAGTCTGCGATTAAAGTTATGTCTAAACAGAAATCAGGTGCTCTTATTAATATGACTTCTGTGGTGGGTTTACATGGTAATCCAGCTCAGTGTAATTATTCTGCGAGCAAGGGCGGGATGATAGCTTTTACTAAAGCTTTAGCTAAAGAGTATGGGCGTCGTGGTATTAGAGCTAACTGTATAGCTCCGGGGTTTATTAAAACTGATATGACAGCAGAACTTCCCGAAGACGTACAGGCTAAATATAAAGAAAATATTCCATTGGGCGATATGGGAATGGCTAGAGATATCGCAGAGACAGCCTTATTTTTAGCAGCTTCTGCTAATTACATAACAGGACAGGTAATACAGGTTGATGGCGGCTTATTTATGTAGTATCCTTGACTCTTGTTATTATTTTTGAGTAGAATTTTTTGTTGAGTTAAAAAGGAATAAAAGTAAAATGAATAGAGACGAAGCGTTAAAGAGAATATCTAAGGTTGTGGCTGGTCAGCTAAGCTTAGACGAAGGTGAAATTCAAGAATCTTCAAGTTTCACAGCTGATTTGGGTGCTGATTCTTTAGATACAGTTGAATTGGTTATGGCCTTTGAAGACGAGTTTGGTGTAGAAATACCAGATGAAGACGCAGAAAAAATTACTACTGTAGCTGCTGCAGTAGATTATGTAGTAGGTAAAGCTACAGCTGCTAACTAACTTCGTGTTTTTAAGATCCGAGGAATTATTTAATACCGCAAAAGCCCTAATGCCAGGTGGAGTAAATTCACCCGTTAGGGCTTTTAGGTCTGTAGGTGCTGCACACCCCATTTTTTTTAAATCAGCGAAAGGCTCGAAGCTTTACGATGTTGATGGAAATGAATATATAGACTATATCGGTTCTTGGGGGCCGATGATACATGGTCATGCAGATCCAGATATAGAAGCCGCTGCTATTGAGGCTTTAAAGCATAGTCCTAGCTTTGGAGCACCTACTGAGCTTGAGAATTTAATGGCGGCAGAAGTTATTAAATTAGTGCCATCTATTGAGATGGTACGCATGGTGAATTCTGGTACTGAAGCAGTACTTTCAGCTATTAGGCTAGCGAGAGCCTTTACTGCTAAGCTAAATCCTAAGAAAAATAAAGTTATTAAATTTAAAGGCTGTTACCACGGGCATGTAGATGCATTATTAGTGCAAGCTGGTTCTGGTGTGGCGACATTAGGTTTACCAGACAGTTTAGGGGTGAACAGTAATGTAACTCAAGATACTATAGTGCTTAATTTTAATGATTTCTCTAGTCTAGAAGAAGCTTTCAGGCGAGAAGGTGAATTAATTTCAGCGATTATCGTTGAGCCTATTATCGGCAATGGTGGCTGTATACTGCCAGAGGCTGGTTTTCTAGAGGCTTTAAGAGCTGTTTGTGATAAATACGAATCGCTATTAATCTTTGATGAGGTAATGACTGGTTTTAGAGTCGCTTTAGGTGGAGCGCAAGAAAAATATTCTGTAATGCCCGACATTACTACACTTGGTAAGGTTATCGGTGGTGGCTTTCCTGTAGGTGCTTATGGTGCTCGCAAGGAAATAATGGAGCTAGTGGCTCCAGCTGGGGCTATGTATCAAGCTGGTACTCTATCTGGTAATCCTGTAGCTATGGCAGCAGGGCTTGCCGCTCTTAAAAAATTACAGGAAGTAGGTTTTTATGATGATTTAACTGCTAAGACGCAGTATTTAATTAAAGGTTTAAAAGCGGCGAGTGGAGATACTTCAGTACAGTTCGTGGAAGCTGCTGGTATGTTTGGGATGTTCTTCTCTAAGACTGTGGTTAAAAATTTTGATGAGGCAAAAGCCTCTGAGGTAGAGTTTTTTAAAAAATATTATATGGAGATGCTTAAGCGTGGTATTTATTTAGCACCATCTGCCTTTGAAGCTTTCTTTATGAGCGCTGCTCATAGTTATGAAGATTTGGATAAGACTATAGAAGCACATAAGAGTTCTATTTTATTTTTGAATCAAGTTTTGGTTTAACGTAAATAGGACCTTCTACTAAATATTTCAAAAATCTCTTTACTTTTAAATTTATTTCAGTTATACTTCTATCCAATATTTTTTTATAAATTAAGAAAATATTTTACTTGATTTATAAAACACTGACTTGGAGAAGGGTTCCCCTTGCCTTTGAGGTGATAAGAAAATTTAGCAGAAGTAGAGCTAAATCTAAAATAAATGCAAGAAAAAATCCTTATCCTAGACTTTGGGTCTCAATATACAGAGCTAATCGCTAAGCGAATAAGGAAGCTGCGAGTTTATAGTGAAGTTAAACCTTTTGATTATTCATTTGAGCTTATTAAGAAAGATTATGAGGCTGGTGTTTTAAAAGGGATTATTCTTTCGGGTGGCCCTAATAGTATTTATGATTCGGAAGCTCTGCTCTGTGATTTAGCTATTTTAGATTTACCAGTACCTATTTTAGGAATCTGTTATGGGATGCAGCTTTTAGCAGATCATTTTGGTGCTAAAGTCCTGCGTAGTGATACTAGAGAATATGGCAAGGCAGAATTGTTTATTAATGCAGGCTTTCAAAATGATAAAAATTCATTATTTTATGGCATTAAGCTTGGAACTGAAAATGACGACGAAAACGCAGAAATTGGAGTTCCGCAGCCCTATGAAGGCACTGTTGCTGAACGTGCAAGTTCAAGGCTGAGGAGGACGAATGACCGCAGTGTACTGCGAGTACATGAGGATCATGAGGATGACGAAAACGCAGAAATTGGAGTTCCGCAGCAGTGCGATGAAAGAGCTATCTCTGTATGGATGAGTCACTGTGACTATGTCTCAGAGCTTGAGTCTGTAAGTGTTTTAAATGATTTTAAGATCTCTGCTAGAACAGCTAATACGGCGATAGCAGCTTTTGAAGATACTACTAGAAAGCTTTATGGCGTACAGTTTCATCCAGAGGTGACTCATAGTGAGTTCGGGACAGAGATTCTTGGTAATTTTATTTTAAATATCTGTAACTGCTCTCAGAATTGGGATATGCAGTCTTTTATAAATGATCAAATAGAAAGTATTAGAAATACAGTAGGGGAGCAGAAAGTCTTACTAGCTCTTTCTGGTGGTGTAGATAGTTCTACGCTAGCTTTTCTCTTAAAAGAAGCTATCGGTGATCAATTAATCTGTATGTTTATAGATCATGGTTTTATGCGTAAAAATGAGCCAGAGGAGCTAATGCAGAGCTTTCAGCGGGATTTTGGTATTCAGATACTGTATATAAATGCTAAAGAAAAATTTATGAATGCTTTAGCTGGCGTTTCTGATCCTGAGCAGAAAAGGAAAATTATTGGTAGAGAGTTTATTTATATTTTTCAGGAAGAAGTTGCGAAATTGAAAGCCCCAGCTTTTGCTCTTTCAGCTGCATCTATTAGTAGTGATAGCGAAAATGCAGAGCTTGTTATGCATAAGCAGTGCAGTGAAATGGAAATAAAATTTTTAGCACAGGGTACTCTCTATTCTGACTTAATAGAATCTTCAGGGGTTCGCATAGATAGTAAAACTGGTAAAAGAGTGGCTGCAAGTATTAAGTCACATCACAATGTAGGTGGTTTGCCTGATGACTTGAAATTCACTCTCATAGAGCCTTTAAGGACTCTTTTTAAAGATGAGGTTAGAGAGTTAGCTAAAGCTTTAGCCGTCCCCGAATATATTGTTCGTAGACATCCTTTTCCTGGACCCGGTTTAGCTATAAGAGTTTTGGGTGAACTTACTGAAGATAAGCTTAAAATGGTCGCTGATTCAGATTTTATAGTGCGTGAAGAATTGATAAAAGCCAATGCCTATGATTCTGTTTGGCAGATATTTACAGCCGTTTTACCAGTTAAGTCAGTCGGTGTTATGGGGGATAAAAGAACTTACGCACATCCGATAGTTTTAAGAGCCGTTACTAGTGAAGATGCTATGACCGCAGACTGGGCAAGAATGTCTTATGAACTTTTAGCGAAGATCAGTAATCGCATTATTAATGAAGTAGATGGCGTAAATAGAGTGGTCTATGACATAACTAGTAAGCCACCAGCGACTATAGAGTGGGAGTAATCAAAAGCAGTTAGTTAGATAGATTAATTAGGAAATTAAAGAAATAGGGAAAATAACTAAAGGAATAGATATGAGCGAGATATATACAGAGACTGGGTTTGAATATGATTATGTCAGTATAGGCAGAGCCAAGAAGGCAAGAAGGACATATGGTTTCGATGAGATTTCTTTAGTACCTAATGGAAATACTTTAGAGATAGAGCTTTGCGATACTAGCTGGCAGATAGGTGGGCTAAATTTAAGTACGCCTATTATCGCAAGTGCTATGGATAGTGTAGTCAGCCCCGATAATGCAGGAGTGATTTCTGAAAATCATGCTCTTGCAGTTTTGAATCTACAAGGAATATACACTCGTTATGAAAACTATAATGAGATTTTAGATCAGATAGCAGCTTCTTCTAGAGAAGAATATGTGTCTTTAATGCGAAAGATATATCAAGAGCCGATTAAAGATGAGCTGATTTATGCAGCTGTTAAAAAAATAAAAGCTTCTGGTGCTGTTGCGGCCGTAGCTCTAGCACCATTTAATGCTAATAGATATGCCCCTATTTTAGAGGAAGCTGGTGTAGATATAATATTTGTGCAGGTAACAGTGGTAGGTTTAGAACATCACTCCCTAGAATCTAAAGCTAACGCGAATCCAGAAACTATTCTTGATATTAAGAAGTTTTGTAGTGAAAGATCTGTACCGGTTATATTAGGAAACTGCACTGATTATAATGTGGCTTTAAAGCTTATGGATACAGGGATTTCAGGTTTACTTATAGGCATAGGACCTGGTGCAGCCTGTACGTCGAGGGGGGTGCTTGGTATTGGTGTGCCCATGGCTACTTCTATAGCTGACTGCAAAGCGGCTCAGATAGAGTATTTTAAACAGACTGGTAAGTATATCCCAGTTATCGCTGATGGTGGCATGGCTGTTGGTGGTGATATCTGTAAGGCGATAGCCTGTGGTGCTGATGGTGTTATGATCGGTTCACCTTTTGCTAGAACTAAAGAAGCACCGGGTAGAGGTTTTCATTGGGGTATGGCGACACCTAGTCCAGTACTGCCACGTGGTACTAGAATCCAAGTAGGCACAGAATGCACTACTAAAGAGCTTTTACACGGTCCAGCTATATATGATGATGGTAGTCAAAATTTAGTAGGCGCTTTAAAAACTTCTATGGCGACGCTTGGAGCCCATACTATAAAAGAGATGCAGGAAGTCGAAGTTATAGTAGCTCCTGGGATACTTACAGAAGGTAAGGTTTATCAGCGTGCTCAGAAGATAGGGATGGCTAGATAAAGTATATACTATTATTCACGCTGTCTTTACTTATTCAGTTTGTCATTATTGGGTACAATGGTGATAAATGGTAGAGTTTAATTTTTCTAAAGAATATGAACGTTTAGAATTTACCCAAAATCCTTTAGTGGACGTGATTTTGAGAATCGATTTTGCTCCTATACTTGATGTTGATACAAAAGAAGTTTTAGCTAGATATCAAAGAGAAATAAAGCAATGGTTTCCTCACTATGAGAAAAATATAGAGTATGTTCATAGAATCGATTCTCTTGTATTTGGTAATAAGCAGGCAGAGGAGTCCCTGGTACATAACTTTATTTCAAAGGATAAATCTCAGACTATTTCAGTCTCACAGAAGGTTTTCGTTCTGAATTTCAAACGATATAAGAGTTTCAAGCAATTTGAAGATGTTTTTAAAAATAATTGGAAAAACTTTAAAAATACTTTTTCCACACCTTCATTGATTACAAGATTAGGACTTAGGTATGTAAATTTAATTGAAAAAGAAAAATTCATGACAAAAGAGGAAAGCTGGATTGATCTTATTGATTCTGACTTAGTGCCAGAACTAAAAAATTATATGCAGGTTAATGATCAGTGTTACATTAAATCACTGAACAAGGATCTTGATTTAAGCTTACAAGGTGATAATGTGCATCTGAAACTCGCTATTTTAAAAGCTATTGAGACGAACGAGGATGCTTTTTTAATTGATATAGATTCTTTTAGAGAGAATAAAGATGGAATAGATGAGGAAGAAATAAATGAATGTATCAAATGCTTTAATAAAAGAACAAGAAATATTTTCAGACCCTTTATTACAGACAACCTTCTGCAGAAGCTTTCATAAAGATTCTGATGGAAATACTTCGATAAGTCCTTGGGTAGTGCCAACAGGAAAGTATTATACTAATTACTATCTGATGCTTAAACCCATCACTGTTTCATCAGAACAGGGTGGGACCTACTATAGTGAGATGAACCGAACTCTTAATCTTACCGAGTCTCAAAAGATTCCGCCCCGATTAGAGTACCCAAATAATAGTAATCAAGTTACCAGCCAAGCGTTTATTACATTCCTAGGTAGGTATGAATTTATAATTAAATTTGTTCTAATATTTTTAATAACTTATTTTTTAGGTTTTTTAATGACACGATCTTTTTGGTTACCACTTATCACTGCTGCTTTATTTTCATTGTCATCTGTCATTGGTTCATACATTAGAAAAAAATGAATTTAGATATTCTCAGACTAGAGCTTATCATTACTGGAATCTTTATCGTGATCTATTATTTATTTACTTTTAATAGGGATAAAACTATTACTTTTGCTTTTGTTACTTTTGCTTTGCTGTGCCAGTTAGCGCTTCTTCTTTATATTTTGCAAAGATTTTCTCTGCCTATTTGGCTAATTAATCTTGATACAATCTGTCCCTGTTTGGATTACTGTTCACAAACAGACTTATTATCTACTTTATTGCCGCCTATTCTTTATTACGCTGATAACTAAACTCGATTAAACGGAATCACTCTCAACCCTGTCCTATTCTGCTCTTCAGCTCCACCATAAACTAAGATTTTTTTATTACATTCTTTGGGGAAGAGTTTAGAAACATAATCTAAAGATTCCCAGAGATTACTTCTTATGGTTTCTGCATATTTAATCTCTACCGCTGTGAAATGAGCTGCTTCACGCATTATGAGATCCACTTCTTGAGTTTTATCGCGATAAAAATTTAGATTATTGTTTTTCCCTTGATTAAATCTAGATTTTAAAAATTCCATAACTATCATATTTTCAAAAAGATTTCCTTTTAGGGGGTGTGTATCAATCTGTGATTGATTTTCTATATCCAATAGATAAGTGGCTAAGCCGACGTCATAAAAATATAATTTGGGTGATTTAATAAGGCGTTTATTAATATTAGCGAAATAAGGCTCTAGGCGAAAAAGTATGTAACTGGTTTCTAGAACAGAAAGCCATCTCTCTACGGTACTAGCATCAATGCCGATATCATTACCAAGACTCTCTTTATTTAAAACCTGTCCTACTCTGCTTGCACAGGCACGTAGAAATTTTCTAAATAGGCTGATGTTTTGAATTTGCTGTAACTGGTTTAAGTCTCTTTCGAGGTAAGTCCTTACGTAGTCAGCATAAAAATGACTAGGATTAATTTTATCTTTGTAGATAGCAGGGTAAAAACCGTAGTAGATAAAGAAATTTTTATCATTGATTTCTGTTTTAAAGTCTTTTATTTCATTAGTACGTTTTGAATTATATATTTCTTGAATACTGCATGGTAGAAGGTTTATGACGCTAGTTCTACCTGCTAGAGATTGACTAATACTTTTCATTAAAGCGAATTGCTGTGAGCCTGTCAGAATAAATTGAGCTTTTTTGTCTCTATATTTATCGACTATGACTTGAATGTAGGACATTAATTCTGGTACATGCTGTATTTCATCTATGATTCCACCATCTTTCATTTGACCGAGAAATCCTTTTGGATCATTTAAGGCGAATTCACGTAACTCGATGTCTTCTAAATTAAAGTAGGGTTTATTTTTAAAATAATTTTTAGCAAGAAAAGTTTTTCCCGTCTGTCTTGGTCCAGTTAGGGTGATTACAGGATATTGATAGGAAATTCTTTCTAAATGTCCTTCTATTTCTCTTTTAATCATGTTAATTTTATACCACAGTTTTAGACAAATCATGGATCATATCCATGATTTGTCCAGAAGCCTTGGTAAATATTTTTTGCTATACTCTGTATCTATGTCACAAAAAACTTTTTTAGCAGTTAAACCAGAATCTTTTAAACGTCACGATACAGTGGGCATCGTTAAAATGCTTGAAGAAAAATTAGATGCTAAGTGTTTAGCGATGAAGGCTTACACTCCTTCTAAAGAATTAGCAGAAGCTCATTACGCTGTGCATAAAGAAAGACCTTTTTTTGGTGAGCTTATTTCATCTTTCACTTCTGGCCCTATTCTTGGTATGGTTTGGGAAGGTGAAAATATTATAGAGAAAGCTCGTGAGTTAATGGGAGCGACTAATCCAGAGCAAGCAGCTGAAGGTACTATCCGTAAGGCTTTTGCGAAGAGTATCGGTGATAACGCTATTCACGGTAGTGATGCTCCTGAAACAGCAGAAAATGAAATTAAGCTTCATTTTCCAGAGGCGAAGTTCTCTGTAATTGCGAGTCCTAGTATTGAAGCTGAGAATTTAATTAAAGCTACTGTTTAGTTTTAATTAATAGTTAATTTAAATTCTCCCTTGCAGAATTATCCTCAGTAATGTAAAATAAGTTCCCTATGCTTAAAATTAGGCTTCAAAGATTCGGTAAGAAAAAATTCCCAATATACAGAATATCTGTCATGCACAGTACTGTTAAGAGAGACGGTAAGCCCGTTGATAGAATAGGCTTTTATAACCCACATACTAAAGAGTTAGTAGTTAATAAAGAGAAATTTGAACACTGGATTAAAGTAGGTGCTCAGATGTCCGAAACCCTGTCTAAGCTTATGACTAAAGATATTACTCATAACTTAGCTGAAGGGCCATTTAAGTTTATCGCTGAAACTAAAGCAGCTAAATTAGAGAAGAAAGCTAAGCTTAAAGAGAAGAATACTAAAATAGGTAAGGCTGAGAAAAAGCGTAAAGAGAAAGAAGCAGAAGCTGCTGCTGCCGCTACTAAAGCTGAATAATTCGATTCACCCCATTGAATGCACGCCATAAGCCTTATATAATCTACTTATGTCAATTTCCTTTGACAGATGGAAAAATAGTCTAATAGATTTTAGTCGTAGAAATAAACTTCTGCACTTTAAGAAAAATTTAGGCCCCTCTGTAAACCTTATAGAATCAGCGGAAGAAGTTTTTAGAAAATTTGTTCTTGAGCAGAAGGATTTAGGTTTTAAATCTAAGCCGCAGGCAGCTCCGATAGAGAGCATGGATAATGGACTTGGCCTAGAAGCTGAAGATGAAATAGCTTTTGATGAGAGCATCTTCGATATGGCCAGTATTACTCCTATACTAGATGAAGATACGGCTAATATTTTACTTACAGATAAAGATGATAGAGAGCTTGAATTAGTTTTATCTAGGCTGCGTTCTCGTTCTAGAGACAGTCTTAGTGATCAGGGCGTGAATATACTTTTTGTCGCTTTAAATTTTTTACACTGGCAGGATAAATCCTCTGATGAAGATTTAGTCTTTGAATCACCTGTACTGTTAGTGCCGGCTTGTTTGACACGCAAGGGACTCAGTGGTTCTTATCGATTAGAGATTTTACAAGATGAGCTTAGAGTGAATCCTACACTAGCTTATAAATTTAAAAGGGATTTTGCTATTGATTTAAGTCCTCTAGAAGATAAGTTAGAAGAGATTATCAGTGAAAGTCTTCCTGTAACTGAGTTCTTTAGTGAGTTACAGAAAATCTTAGATGTACATGGAGATCTTACTAAATCTTGGAAACTAGTTGATGAGAATTATTTAAGTCTTTTTTCTTTTGCAAAGCTCTCTATGTATCAGGATTTAGAGAGTAATCAGAAGCTTATAGAAGAGCATCCGATTGTTAAAAGAGTTTCGGGGCATGGATTAAGCTCTACCTCATTTAGCCTGACGCAGAATTATGCAGATGTTAAGCCAGAAAATATAGATCAGAAATATAAATCTCTAGAGTCTTTTCAGATTTTAGATGCTGACAGCAGCCAGCAGGCTGCGATTTATAGTGCCAGAGAAGGGCAGAGTTTTGTTTTGCAGGGACCGCCTGGTACTGGAAAATCACAGACTATCGCAAATATAATCTCTGAGTCACTTGCTCAAGGTAAGAAAATATTATTCGTTAGTGAAAAGAAAGCGGCTCTTGATGTGGTTTATGAAAGGCTTAAACTCGCTAACCTAGATCAATTTTGTTTAGATCTTCATGGCTCACAGCAGAGTAAAGCTAGCATTATGCAGAAGCTGGCTAGCTCTAATGAGGAGGTTAAGAAATTAGCTTTAAAAGCTGACCCTGAGCTATATGTAGAACCATTGGATAGACTAAAAGAAGAATTAGACCAGAATCTAAATGAGTTTCATAAGGTTCGATATCCGGTTAACCTCTCTCTTTATCAGTTGTATTCTAAGTTGAGTTTAATTAATTGGGATTTAAGAGCTTATCCGCAGCTGGAATTTACTATTAGAAATATCGAAAGAATCGGTGAGAAAGAGCTTTATGATCTTAGGTTTTTCTTTGAGGATTTCGGTAGAAAGTCTTTTATCATAAATAATTATCATAAATTTATCTGGCGTAATGTTCGTATAGAGCAGATTAATTATGAATTAGAAAATGAGATCAGATCTAATCTTATAGAAGCTAAAAGTCTTTCACAGAGATTGTTTCAATTAGCTAGTCCTATTGCTGAAAGATATTTTAACAGGAAAATAAATTCTTTAAATGAGCTTAAATGGTTAGCTGAAGCGACACGCTTAGCTATAGATTCACCATTCCCGCAGGAGAGCTGGTTATCTAAGACAAAGATTAAGGAAATAGAGTCGGTGACTCTTAAGGCTAAAGATAAATATGAAGAATATTATTCTATAAAAGAAAATCTACTCAGTCAGTATAGTAGTGAATTCTTAAATCTAGATCATTTCGATCTTTTAGCTAAATTTAGGTCTGATTATAGTGATGATAATATTTTCAGGTTTTTAAATATAAATTACTGGAAAGATATGAAGCGTATTAAAGAACTCGCTCTGTATGACCAAGTTAAGGGTTTACATTCTTTAATTAGAGATTTAGAACAGGCTGCTGAGTTAGATAAGAAGCAGGATCAGCTAGCGAAGCAGGATACAGACCTCTCTTATAATCTGGGCAATTTTTACAAAAAATATAATACTAACTGGCAGGAGACTTTAACAGCGATTAACTGGGTTAAGAAAATCATCGGGAAATTAGAGTTAGATGAATTACCTAAGAATTTAGCTGAAATCTTAGCTGAGAGTGATAATGAAGAAGCTTTTAAAAATTTTCAAACAGCTGGTCATGAATTCCTGAAAGCTTTTGAATTATTTAAAGGGCATGTGGATTTTTACTATAAGCTTTTCCCAGTCCCGAATGTCGATTTAGAGAATCTTTCTTTTAAAGAATTTGATGGGCACTTTGATGATCTGATTAAAAACATAGTGCAGATAGAGGACTGGCTTGAGTTTAGAAATCTAAAAAATAGAGCTATAGATTTAGGTCTAGGTCAGCTTTTTGAAGCTATCGTAAATTCTAATGCTGATGGCGAAGCTTTATATAGCGGGGCTTATAGCGCCGATTTAGGTGTAAATAATTTTAGTAGCGAGATTTTAGAAAAGGTTTTCTTAAGTAAGTTCTATCAGTCATGGATAGATAAGATAGAGATAGAAAATCCTAATATTCGTAAATTTAGTGGCTCTGCTCAGGCACTGCTTACTGAGAAGTTTATAAAATTAGATAAAGATCAGATAGAGAATGTTAGGCGGAAACTCTGTGAGAGGTTAGCTCTAAATTGGCTTGAATATTATGCTAATCCTATTAATCAGCGTGCTTTAGATATTTTTAATTTAGAAATTAATAAAAAGAAAAGGCATAAGCCGGTTAGAGTCTTAATTCGTGAGATTCCTAATCTTTTACAAACTTTAAAGCCTTGTTGGATGATGAGTCCACTTTCAGTAAGTCAGCTTTTAAATACTGAAGGAGAGATAGATAGTGAGCTTATTGATAAGACTTTTAGATTTGATTTAATTATATTTGATGAAGCCTCACAGATTCGTACTGAGGATGCGATACCTGCGATTTATCGTGGCAAGCAGCTTATTTTAGCTGGGGATACTAATCAGTTACCACCGACTAATTTCTTTAATTCTTTTGCGAATGAAGAAGATGATGACGATGATACTGAGAAAAGAAACTTTGAAAGTGTGCTTGATGAGTGTGCAGTATTTTTACCGAAAAAGGATTTAGTCTGGCATTACAGAAGTAAACATGAGGATTTAATTCAATTTTCAAATCATTATATTTACGATGGCCAGTTAATTACTTTCCCCTCTCCAGTTAAGCAGAGTGAGGAGTTTGGGGTCCATTTTGAATTAGTTCCAGATGGCAAGTTTGAGAAAGGAGCTAGATTTAATAAGAAAGAGGCTAGAACTGTCGCTGAAGCCATAGTTAATCACTATTCTGGCCCATATAGGCATTATTCTTTAGGAGTTATCGCCTTTTCTGAAGCGCAGCAGATGGCTATAGAGAGAGAGTTATTAAACGTTCTTAGGAAAGATGCTGAAATTAGTGAAGCCATTATCGCAAATGATTTATTTATAAAGAACTTGGAAAATGTTCAGGGTGATGAAAGAGATTTTATTTTCTTTAGCGTAGGCTACGCTCGTGATAAGAAGGGGAATCTTTCTCATAATTTCGGACCTTTAAATCGTGAAGGTGGTCACAGAAGGCTAAATGTAGCGATTACTCGTGCGAGAAATAAAATTAAAATCTTTAGCTCAATTAATTCAGCAGATATAGATTTAAGCAGATCTAATGCTAGAGGGGTGCGAATGCTTAAAGAGTATTTAAAATATGCTGAAACGCAATTCTTAAGTACAGCTAAAGCTTATTTAAAAACTTCACTTAATGAAAGTGGTGACATACATAAGATAATCGCAAAGGCACTTGAAGCGAAGGGCTTTATAGTAGATCAATTCCTAGGTTCTTCAGCCTATAAGGTAGATTTGGCAGTCAGGGACAGAGAAAACCCTGAACACTACAGTTTAGGCATAGAACTTGACGGTTACTTCTATAAATCCGCTAAAAGTATTAGAGATAGAGAGCGTCTTAGAAAGCAGATTATGCAGTCTCTAGGGTGGAATGTTTGTAAAGTCTGGTCTAGAGATTGGGTTAAAAACCCTGATGCTGAGACAGAGAAGATTTTAAATCAACTAAATTCACACTCGGGTATTATTTAAAGTTCTTATAAAGTTTTAACCTTGGGTATAAGCCTTCTATTGGGATATAATTATTGCAAATGGTCACACAAGAAAAGCCTAAAGAAACTCTATCTTCCGTTACTATAAGATTTGTCGGAGATAGTGGTGATGGAATGCAGCTTACAGGTACTCAATTCACGAATACCAGTGCTCTTTTCGGAAATGATACCAGTACTTATCCTAATTTCCCTGCTGAGATTAGAGCCCCACAAGGTACACTAGCAGGGGTTTCTGGCTTCCAGATTCATTTTAGCTCGAATAATATTCACACTGCAGGTGATCACTTAGATGTGCTTGTAGCGATGAATCCAGCTGCTTTTAAAACGAATATAAATGATTTAAGGCAGAACGGTATACTCATTATTAATGAAGATGCTTTCAGCGCGAGTAATCTAAAGAAAGCTGGTTTTAAGGAAGACGAAGACGTTTTCTCTAGATATTTAAATAAATTCAGAATATATAAAGTGCCTATTACGAAGATGACTCTAGGAGCTTTAGACGGCTTAGATATGATGGCTAAGGCTAAAGAGCGTTGCAAGAATATGTTTGCTTTAGGTCTTACTTACTGGATTTATTCTAGATCTTTAGATCCTACTCTAGAGTGGTTAGAGAGTAAGTTTGGCAAGAAACCAGATTTATTTGAATCTAACGTAAGAGCTTTAAAAGCTGGTTATAACTATGGTAATACCACCGAGATATTCCAGAATACTTATGAAGTGCCGAAAGCTAAAATAGTTCCTGGTGTTTACCGTAACATTACTGGTAACCAAGCTATTTCCCTAGGTTTCGTCGCGGCAAGTGAGCTTGTTGGTAAGACTTTATTTATAGGTTCTTACCCGATAACACCGGCTACAGAGATACTTCAAGAGCTTTCTATGTATAAAAACTTTGGAGTGAAAACTTTCCAAGCTGAAGACGAAATCGCAGGGATAGGATCTGCTATAGGAGCTGCTTTCGCTGGGCAGTTAGCTATTACTACGACTTCTGGTCCTGGTATCGCTCTTAAGTCTGAGTTTATGAACTTAGCGGTTATAACAGAGCTTCCTGTGGTTATTGCTGATATTCAGCGTGGTGGCCCTTCTACTGGCTTACCTACGAAAACTGAACAGACAGATTTACTTCAAGTCCTCTATGGAAGAAATGGTGAAAGCCCTATTCCAGTGGTGGCTGCTCGTAGTCCATCTGACTGCTTCTTAGCTGCTATTGAGGCTTGTAGAATAGCTATAGAATATATGACACCAGTAGTGATACTGAGTGATACGCAGATAGCTATCGGTTCAGAGCCGTGGAAGTTGCCAGATTTAGAGACTCTTAAGCCGATTCATACGAGAATTCATGAAGATATAGATACATTCGCTCCATATAGGCGTAATGATGATTTAGCTAGGCAGTGGGCTCTCCCTGGAACACCTGGCTGTGAGCATACTATAGGTGGCTTAGAGAAAGAAAATATTACAGGTAAAGTGAATCTTAGTGCTGAAGTCCATGAAGAGATGGTTAAAATCAGAGCAGCGAAGGTTAAAGGTATCGCTGATAAACTTCCGCCATTAGAGGTTTATGGTGAGCAGTCTGGAGATTTACTTTTCTTAGGCTGGGGTAGTACTTACGGTGCTATAAGAACTGCTGCTGATGAGCTTCTTGCAAGTGGCTATAAAGTTGGTCAAGTGCATTTAAGACATATCAATCCTTTACCTAATGATCTAGGAGAGATTTTCAGTAGATTTAAACATATAGTAGTTCCAGAACTGAATTCAGGTCAGCTTTTAATGATATTAAGAGCTAAATTCTTGATAGATATCAAGGGTATTAATCAGGTTAATACTAAGCCGTTCGCAGTTTCAGATCTAGTTAGTAGAGCTAAAGAGCTTATAGGAGATAAATAAGATGACTCAGACTCAAGAGTTAACTAAAGCGGATTTCGTTAGTGAAGGTGATGTTAAATGGTGTCCAGGTTGTGGAGATTATGCGATTCTATCTTCAGTTCAGACAGTGCTTCCTACTCTAGGTATACCTAAAGAAAAATTCTGTTTCGTTTCTGGTATAGGCTGCTCTAGCCGTTTCCCATATTATATGGATACTTATGGTTTTCATACTATTCATGGACGTGCTCCTACAGTAGCTTCTGGTGTTAAAATGGCTAATCCAGACTTGTCTGTTTGGGTAGTTACTGGTGATGGAGATGGTCTTAGCATCGGTGCTAATCATACAGTGCACATGATCAGAAGAAATATGGATCTTAAGGTCCTACTGTTTAATAACAGAATTTATGGTCTTACTAAAGGTCAGTATTCACCGACATCTGAGAAGGGGAAAGTGACTAAGACTTCTGTCTATGGTTCTATTGATAATCCTTTAAACCCTGTAGCTTTCGCTATCGCTTCTGGTGCGACTTTCGCTGCTAGAACTAATGCTGCTAATCCTAAGCACATGCAAGAGATTCTAAAAGCTGCTGCTGATCATAAAGGTACTGCTTTCGTGGAGATACTTCAGAACTGTAATATCTTTAATGATGGTGCTTTCGCTAAGTATTTAGATAAAGAAACTAAGGCAGAAGAGAATCTCATTTTAGAAGAAGGAAAGCCACTATTATTTAATAACGATACTCAAGGTATAGTTATGAGCTTGGAAGGTTCTCACCCAAGGTTAATAGTAGAGGAAGTTAATACTACTGATACTTCTGTGTCAATAACTGGAAAAAAATTCCTAGTACATGACCCGAAGAATGAAGATCACACACTTTCTTATTTAATCAGTCAGTTAGGTGTTAGTCTAGAAGGCACTCCTACTGCTATGGGTGTTTTAAGAGCGGTTAGAAAGCCTACTTACGATGAGGTTCTTTATGAACAGGAAGCTCAGGCTAAGGCGCAAAGAGGTGTAGGTATTCTTAAAAAACTTATTTATTCTAGTGATACTTGGACTGTTACTGAAGAGTCTCAGGCTGCTGGGGTTTAGGTTAACTGCTCTTCTCGGTTGATAATTAGTTGAAATCCTGTCGATATTTTATTAATAGGATTTTTAATCTATACTTAATTCAAATAGGCTAGGTGTGAGACTATGAGTAAGGCGAATAATTCTAATAAGGTTGCTAGGGAGAAAATTAAAAAAGAACTAGCATCTTATAAACTTCGTTCAAAAGATAATAAATATTTTATTGAAAATTTTGAGGCTGTAATGGGTCCTAAGCTTATCATTTCTTCTTTGAATATTCCTGCTAATCATAAAGATTTGATTGCTGGCTCACACTGAGCCATTATGAAAAAGTGGATTGTCGATTTTTTTAAAAATTTCTTTATCGCCTCTTTGGCTTTAGCTTTAGCGTGTGAGCTTTTAAATTTATCTTTTAAGCCTATAAAAAAGAGTGGGTCAGATTTTTTAATATTATTCAATAATATTTATTTCGGGTATTTTTTATTAGCGGCTTTCACCTTCTATATTGTTCTCTTGGCTCGCAGTAAAAAGCTTTCTGAGAGTAAATTCTGGGGTTTGGGTGCCGCTATCACCTTAATAGCATGTTTTAATCAGGACTTTTTTCAGTCAATAGGAATCCTCTCAGGTAAGGATTATCAGATAGATATTAAGTTTCCTGTACTTTTTGTGTTGATATGGCTTATTCCTTCAGTGTTTGAAGCTCTTTCTAGGAGAGAAGAGTTTAAAAAGAAATCAAAAGAAGAGAAACCTGAGAATTCTGCTGTCACGGATAAGTTTGGGCGAAAGGCTTTTGCTCGAAAATTTTTAGAACCTATTCTTGAAGATCAGTCTAGTAATCACTTAGATGAGTTTAATAGAGTTTTTGGTCTTCAAGCTCCGTGGGGTACTGGTAAAACTACTACTCTAGGTTATATAAAAGAGATTTTATTAGATAAAGAGCGTGAAAAAATTATTCTTATAGAATTTAACCCTTGGTACTGCAACGATGAAACTCAGGTGGCTGCTGAATTTTTAGCTCTTCTGATGGCGAAACTAGAAGAGAGATTTCCGTTAAAAGCTTTTAGCCTAGAGCGGGAAATAACTGTTTATAAGAAGCTTTTATCTAATCAGTATCAGTCTTGGTTGGATATCTTGTCTCCACGAGACGAAGCTCGTAAAAATGAATTCGAGAAAATAAATAACTTATTAGAGGATTTAACTAAAGGAGAAAAAATAAAAATCTCAGTTTTTATTGATGATTTAGATAGATTGGAAACTGCTTTATGTTTGAAGACTTTACAGTTAATAAGGCAGCTAGCTGCTTTTCGCAATATTAAATTTATAGTGACTTATGATAAGGCTCATCTAATGATGATGATTAGCAAGGAAGCTTTTAATACGAAATATTTAGATAAAATATTTCCTAATGAAACTTTATTGCCTCAGATTCCTAAAGAGCATCTGGCTGATTGGTTTTTTGAGAAATTAGAACCTGTTCTTACTGAGGATGACAGGGAGATTTTAAAAAGAAGATCGAGTTATTTTGTTGAACGAGAACCTTTGGTGGGTGAAGAAGCTCTCCAATCTATTGATAGTTTATTTCATACAGAGCTAAATAGTTTTAGGGATGTGGAGAAGCTTTTAAATGATTTTAAAAATACTTATCAATTTATTAAAGATGATGTTTTCTTATGGAATTTACTAATATTAGAATTGCTTAAACTTAATCATCCTCAGATTTATTCTAAATTAACTGAGTTTATAGAAATCACTAAGTACCAAGGGGAGAAGGGGATTTATGTTTTAAAACATGATTATGAAAATAATTTAAGTGATGATCAAGAAGAGAGACGGCGACAAAAGGCTTTATTAGAATATTTATTTGCTAAGAATAAACAACATGTTCAGGATCTTAATTTAAGTCAATACCAAAAATTATTACACTCAATCTCTCAATTAGATTACCATGACTTATATTTTAGTCATGGATTTGTTCCAGATAGTTCGAAGCTTAGACCTAGTGAATTTAAACGCATTCTAATGTATGGTGAAGATCTGTCCAAAGCTCCAGACGTAAAGGTTTTGTTAGATGATGAGAGTAAATTAAAATCGTTATTTAATCTTTTAGAGGCTAAAGAAATAGCTCCTATTAATAAATATTACTCAGGCATTCTTGAAATGTTTCTTCTATTTAGTACTAAAGTTAATGAGTCCCGTTATATAGAAGCTATCGCCAAATCTTTAATTTCTCGCTTGGTGGAAGATGATCTAAGTAAATATGAAAATAAATTTTTATCTCTTAAGCATAGACTGAGCAAGGGTTATAGAAGTTTAAATCCATTATTTATAATCTATTTTATTAAACATTGTAATGGGATTTATGTAGCCCCACATGGTTTCGGTCTTCGCCAAGAAAAACTTAAAAGCATCTTTCAAGATCAAGAGATGGGACTAAATGACGCTCTAGCAGATCAAGATATAGACACGTTACTGGATAACGTTCTAGAAGATTATTTAAAAAATAAATTAGATCAATATGATTCTAAGTATTTAGATCATTTTGTCGCTGTTTGGTTAGAAATTTTTCCAGATAAATTAAGCTTATTTAAAAAATTAGCCGCAGATAAAGAGGCTTTTAAAAGATTCCTAGAAGTCTCTATTGCTGCTAGAGATAAGCCAAATAAACAGAGATGGCTGCCAGATTATTTAAGAAAGATTTTTAGTGAAAATGGCGGCGAGACTTTGTCACTATTTTTAGAACCCTGGCAGGGAGAGGCTTTTGCTCAGGAATATAAAAAGTTTGTAGAAGAATTTTTAAAATCAGGGGAGGAGGCTATAGACTTTGATTTCCAAGAACTTCAGATTAGAATTTTAGAATCGCGTGAATAGATTTTAACTTTCCGCAGTTAAATCTATTCTTAGATTTTAGTTAGGGCTAAGCCTTATCATCATTAGGCTTCACAGCATTCTCTGTTTCAGAATCAGTAGCTTTTTTAAACTCTTCGCCAGCCTCTTCTATGCCTTTTTTAAAGCTTTTAAGCCCTTTACCAAGGTTTTTACCTAATTCAGGAAGTTTTTTAGGGCCAAATATAATTAAAGCCACGAAAAGGATGACTATTAACTCTGGAAGACCTAGACCAAAAGGTAGCATACAAGACTAAATATACTACATTAATACGATGGAGCTTAGGCTTTATACGTGGGATAAAGTAGGGGTCATGGCTTTATCATTTATAGAACAGCGTATAGCCCAGATGAACAGCTATTTAAAAGGTCTAGAGTCTCAGGTTGAGGCTAAGACTAGAATTTTAGATCAGAAGTTCGGTGAAAGAGCTAGCTTCGCTAATGTTTTAAATAAATTTACAGATCCTAGTAAGCCAGTGACTTCTAAAACAGAGGGGCACCAGTTTGTAGGTAACAGTGTTAATGCTGTAAGCCAGAGTGATCTTAATATTCGGCAAGCTGTAAAAAACGCAGATGCTTATAGTCAGCTACCAGAGGGTTTCGAGGATTACATTAATACCACGACCACTGAGCTTGCGACTTACTATAAGGTAGATCTTTCACCTAATTTAGTAAAAAGCGTTATTAAACAGGAATCGGGTTTCGATCCTAATGCGAAAAGTGCGGTGGGGGCAGAAGGGCTGATGCAGCTTATGCCAGGAACTGCACGCGATATGGGTGTTTTTAACAGTTGGAATCCTTATCAGAATGTTAAAGGTGGTGTTAAATATTTAGCTCAGATGTTAAGTCGTTTCGATGGAAATGTTCAGAAGGCACTAGCGGCTTATAACGCGGGGCCAGAAGCCGTGGCGAAATATAAAGGCATTCCACCTTATAGTGAAACTAAAAATTATGTCAGTACCATTATGAAAGATTACTTAAAACGTGAAAATGGTTACGAAAATATTGATTTGACAGGTTGAAATTGGCTACAATTTAATTTCTGATGTCAAAAAGAATAAGTTTTTTAGTCTTAGCGTTCGTAATGTTTACGAGTTTTGCTTGTACTGGTCCTAAAGCGGATTTAGGTTCTATAGTTACTTTTGACTACACTGGTACTTTTAAGAAGTCTGGTGAAGAGTTTGATACCACTAAAGGTAAAAAACCACTTGAGGTCGTTATCGGTAATAAACAGTTATTAAAAGCGTTTGAAGATAAATTACTAGGTATGCGTAAAGGTTCTAGTAAGTCTTTTGTACTTAAGCCAGAAGAGGCTTATGGTGCTCGTGATCCTAAGAAAGTTGTAGAAATTGAGAGAGATAAAAGATTTACTGGTGTAGAGCTTAAAAACGGTTCTACTATCTATGCTGTAAATAAAGATGCTAAAGGTAATAATGTTTCTACTCCACTAAAAATAGTTAGTTTTACTGATTCTAAAGTGACTATCGACTATAATCACCCGCTTGCTGGCGAGGAATTAAAGTTTAAAGTTAAAGTAGTCGATGTTAAGCCTTTCGATGATAGAACTAAAGTTCTTACTCAAGCTGATCTTGATGCTGCTAAGGCTAAGAAGTAAATAGTGGTTAATATTTAACAAAAAGCCTTTTTTTGCTGAACGTCTAAAACAAGACTTCAATAATCTGCCGTGATCTATAATTTCTCAGCCTGCATAGTCGAAAGCCTATCGTATTCTTCACTTAAACTCATAGGTTTATCCTCAAGCTTATGCTGCGATAAAGCGTGTTCTGGAGTGAAATTATCATAAGTGGATTCTTCCAGCAGTACATCTAGTTTAGTACCAGGTTCCATTCTTACATCATCACGGGTTACTAGTGCTGCTCCTAATACTGCTCCACCAGCTACGACACTGCCAAAGGTAATAAAGTCTAAAATTTTAGCTATCCCGAAAGTATCATAGGGATTGGTTAAGGCTAAAAAGGCGTAGGCACCACTGCCAGCTACTGTTCCACCGACACCAGCAGCTACCGCTGCTCGCTTTTTATAACTGTCACCGAAGTTCACTTTTTCACTGTGAGCGATCAGTTCTTTTTGGCGAATTAGACCCTTTATGCTGAGTTCACGATTTAAATTAGTCTGCGGTATCGCGATGCGGTCGAAATTAATTTCGAGAGTCGGGTTTTTATAAAATTTTCCAGGTTTATCTAATTTAGAAATAAAGCCGTGCATGAAGCTATTAGTCGGAATTATCACATAATCATTAATAATTACGTCCTGCATGACTTGCACCGTGACTTGATCTCCTTGCTGACTCATACGAGTATCGACTGGCGTTCTAAGCTCTACAGGGATTTTTAAACCTCGCGGTAAATAATAACCATTAGTTTTTATAAGACCGCCAGAAAGCTTATTCGGGTCCACCGTTGGATTTCCTTTGGGCTTGGCGGCAAAACATACAGAGCTTTGCAAGCACGTAAGACTTAGCATCAAAACTATTGATACAAGTTTTCTTTCGTGCTTTGCTCTGTATTTAAACATTTATATAGGATTTTTATTCCTTAATTAAAGTCTGCTTTTATAGAGTAAATGAGCTATTTCTTAGGTGAAATTACTGAGTTTGAAAGTGAATTTATTTAACATGGCTTTAAACGTGGTATATTACACTTATACTCAAAATGGAAGACTACTCGTCTTTACTTTTAATTCTCGGGATTATTCTTCTCAATGGTACATTCGTTGCAGCGGAATTTGCGATAGCTAGACTGAGAAAGTCACAAGTAGACCACATCGTAAACTCTCGAAACCCTAAAAATCTGCCGAAATTAGCGGCAGCAAAAATTTTACAAAAAATATTAGGGAATATAAATGATTATATCTCTGCCTGCCAAGTAGGTATTACGGTAGCGAGTTTAGTGTTAGGTGCATTAGCTGAATCTAAATTAGAGGAGATACTCCTTCCTCATATCTCTCAAATTCAAGATCTAGGTATAGATCCTCATGCTATTTCTTTAGCTTGTGCGATAGCTTTGGTGACTTTCGTCCACGTTATAATCGGTGAGTTAATCCCTAAAAATCTAGCTTTAATTAATCCAGAGAAGACTGGTCTGAGATTAGCTTTTTTCTTAGAATTTATTTACACTATTTTTAAATTACCAGTAATACTTTTAAATTTCTGCTCTAACTCCATTCTTAAGCTAATAGGAATAGACATGGATTCTACCGATGCAATTCATTCAGAGGATGAATTGAAGCTGATTCTCAGTACTTCTCAAGAAGAGGGAATTATCGAAGAAGAGGAAGAAAAGCTGATTCAGAATGTGTTTCAGTTTAACGATACTATCGCTAGAGATGTAATGCGCCCGAGAACAGATATGATCTGTATTGAGGCTGGTATTAGTATCGAAGAAGCGATGAAGATTACTAATAATTATCCTTTTTCAAAATTTCCAGTATTTCAGGAAAGATTAGATAAAATCATTGGCTATGTCAGTATTAAAGAGATGCTGCGTGCCTATGAACGAGGTGGGGTGCATGATCCTCTAGAGTCTATCGTAAAAGAAGTTTTAAAAGTTCCTGATGGAATGTACATTATAGATTTAATGTCGATGATGCAGCAGAAGAAAAAGCAGATAGCGATTCTTATTGATGAGTATGGTGGTACTAGTGGATTAGTTACTATTGAAGATATAGTTGAAGAGGTCTTCGGTGAAATTAGTAACGAGTTTGAGGATCACTCACAGGTTCCTTTACTGGAACTCACGAAAGGTGTTTATAAAGTAGATGGTAAGCTAACTCTCAGGGAAATTAATGAGGAACTTGGTTCTGAATTTGAGTCTGAGCATTATGATACTATCGGTGGTTTCATTTACGGTCTTTTAGGTACTGACCCTGTAATCGGCGCCCAGTTAGAGGCGAACGGTTTTATATTAGAAGTATTAGAATGCCGTGATAATAGGGTACTGAAAGTTAAAATAAGCCAAAAAAAAACTGACATTGTGCCAGTAGAGTGAGCGTGGTGCAGAAATTGAAGTTTGCGAGCAGTCCTCTCATGTTAAAATTCAAGCATGGTTATTACGGTATACGCCGCCCTCCTAGGCTTTTGGTATATTTTCTTAGTCTCTCAAGTTATTAGAGTGCGTATGAGTATTAAAGGGAAAGTTCAGGGACCTGAAAGCAAGAATTTAGCTTATGCTGTAAAAGCACATGCGAATTTTTCTGAATATGTTCCATTGCCTTTAATTCTTTTAATCCTTCTTGAAATGCAGGAGCCGAACATGATTTATTTTAATGTTCTTGCTGGATTGCTCTGTATATCAAGGATTTTACATTCCATTAGTTTACTTTTCGTAGAGAAGATTTTAAATACTACGAAATTAAGAATGCTCGCCACGGCTCTGACTATAATAGTCGTTCTGATAACAGCTTTTAGTAATATAGTTCTTTATTTTATAACAGGTGACTCTGTTGTAAACCCGCTTTAAGGCGCCCTTTTAGAAGTCGTTTCAATTTATGGATATTAATTTCACTAAAACTTTATCGAAGGAAGCTCCTGGTTCTCCTTTCGTGATGGAAACCACTCTGGATGGTAGTTCTACTTATAAAAATCTTGAATATAATGAGACATATCACTCTAGTATAGGGGCTTATACAGAAGCTTTATACAAGCATGTGCTGGCTTGTAAATTAGATGAGCTTGCGAATTCTTTCCTTGCGGAGACCTCTGTGGAACCTGCAATTTTAAGTTTTCCAGTAATAAGAATTCTAGATGTCTGCTTCGGTCTTGCTTATAATTCAGGTGTCGCTATTCAAAAAATATGGGAGATAAACCCTGCTCAAAGAATAGAGATAATAGGTTTAGAAAATGATGCGGCAATTATCGCAGAACTGCCAAATATAGAAGTACCTGATGATTATATATTTATTAAAGACTCAATTATGAAGCCGCTTGCAGAGCAAGCGAAGGAATTATTAGCTCATTCTGACGGTGGAATGCATATCGGTGAACTGAGTTTAATTACAGAGAAACTCAATATAAGGATTTTAATAGATGACGCTCGTCATGCAGTTACTGGGCTCGAAGATGATTATTTCGATGCGGTTTTTTTTGACCCCTTTAGTCCAAAAACTTGTCCAGTATTATGGGCAGAGGAATTTATCGCAGGGGTAGTTAGTAAAGCTAAGCCTAAAGCCTATATCTCGACGTATAGCTCCGCGCGTATAGCCAAAGATAATTTTAGTAAGGCAGGCTGTGAGCTGCTTGAAGGGCCTAAATTAAATCGCCGTAATGGGGGAGTATTAGCTAGGAAAAAAGAGCCTAGCTGTTAGCACTGTTGCCAAAGCCTTGAACTTGCACGTTTGGCAAGCGTGCTGATTAGTAGGTGGTTATTCCCAATCATCAACGATTACGCCTTTAGCATAATCAGTCGCACGGGTTTCAAAGAAATTAGCATGCTCTTTTCCGTTAACCATGAGGTTCATCCAAGGTAGAGGATTCTCTTTAATATCATAAAGTCCGTCTAGACCTAGGTCTGAAAGTCTTTTATTTGCTATGTATTTTAAATACTTCTTAACATCCTCTGGCTGTAAGCCTTCTACTGATCCTAAAGTGAAACAAGTATCGACGAAATTATTTTCTAAGCGAATCATTTCATCGCAGGCTTTATAAATTTCATCTTTAAATTCAGGAGTCCAGATTTCAGGATTTTCTTTAATGAACTGTCTAAATAAAGCACAGACACCTTCTGAATGTAGTGACTCATCACGAATAGACCAAGTGATGATCTGCCCGACATTCTTTAATAATCCACGTCTTGGGAAATTCATTAGGATAGCGAAGCTCGCAAATAATGCGATCCCTTCCATAAATCCACCAAATACAGCTAGGTTTTTAGCTATTTCGTGTTTACTTTCCGTTTTAAAGTTTTGAAGATATTCATATTTATTCTTCATCGCTTCATATTCACGGAAGGCACTGTATTCTACCTCTGGCAAGCCTAGAGTATCGTTTAAATGAGAGTAGGCCCAGACATGCACTGTTTCCATGGAAGCAAAAGCTGTAAGCATCATGGCTATTTCAGGTTTAGGGAAAACTGGGATCAAGTGACTATTATAGTTATTCTGTACTTCTATATCCCCTTGAGTGAAAAATCTAAGTACTTGGATAATTAAGTTAGATTCTTGGGGAGTAAGTTTAGTTTTAAAATCGACTAAGTCATCAGCCATAGGAACTTCTGTAGGTAGCCAGTGGGCTTGCTGCTGTAATTTAAAGTATTCAAAAAACTGAGGATATTCAAAGGGCTTATAATGATCTCTTGGCGTTAGCATGCTTCTTTGATTGCTTTTAGCCATCTCACTTATTTTACTAGTCTCATCGACTTTACTAATTTCATTCACTTTAATTGAGTTCTCCGTAGTAGTTGTAGTCGCCATGTGTTCCTTTTATAGCTCAAAAAACTATATGTAGCGGTTTTACCACTCTTAGTTATTTGAAAAACGCTAAAATTCTCGTGTCCTTCTAATATATCATCAAAGTGACTCTCCGAGACAGGTAAAGCAAACTTTCTTGATGAAAAAATAATAATCTTAGTAAGGAAATTTTTACTTGAAATTATCAAGATTATAAGGATGAATTTCTATTAAATAACTTGATTAGTTTTACAGATCTCTGAATAATAGTGATAACTAGCTTTCGGAGCTCTATTATAAGTTTCATGATCTACATGGATAAGCCCAAATCTCGGCTCCATACCTAACGCCCACTCGAAATTATCTATTAAGCTCCAATAGAAATAACCCTGAATATTTACATTCTCTTGAATCGCCCTATGAATGGCCTCTAGGTGCCCTTTAATAAAATCTATGCGATATTTATCCTCTAAATCTTTATCTTCAGGACTGGTTTCTATGTATGAATAACCGTTTTCAGTAATAAATATAGGTTTATTCCCGAGTAGTTTTTTAAATTTCTCACTGCTTAAGACTTTATATAGACCTTCAGGGTATATTTCCCAGCCCAGTGAATTATGCGACGATTCGCGAACTCTAGTTGCTGAATTCTCCTTGTTCTTACACTCCTTAAGTGTACTCTGTAGTTGCCCCCATAGAAGTGAATCTAGGTCAGGGTTAGCTGGGTCTTTAGCCTGTGTCGAAAATTTATAAATGAATCTAGTATAGTAATTCACACCTAAAAAATCTAGACTGCCCATATCTAAGCATGACTCTATAAAGCTGTAGTTATGTAATTGATCTCGTATCACGGCTGGAACTAGGTCTAAATCTACTCTTCGTTTATACGGGCTGATATGAGATGTATTTGTTGTAGTCTCTGGCTTTATCTTAGGTTTATTACTATTTCCAGCTTCTCCTTCTTGGGACTGTTGATATGACTGAAAATAGTACATATTCTGTGAAAAACCTACTTGGTGACTGGGGTTGTACCCTTTTATGCTTTTATAAGCTAGTTCGTGAGCTGTGAGCATGCCTTGATAGGCTTTAAAATAACCGTTTAGATCATTCGTTTTACCAGGCGGCCAGATTCCGCTTTCATAACCGAAACCAAGAAAAATATTAGGCTCATTAAAGGTAATCCAGTACTGGATTTTCTCACCAAAATTTTCTAATAAGAATTTCACGAAGTTATTAAACTCACAGGCGGTATTAGGATTTTCCCAGCCACCTTCTTTAGCCAGCCAGTTAGGTAGAACGAAGTGAACCAGTGTCGCAAATGGTTTAACCTTTAATCCATCTAAAAGTCTTTCGTAGAAAGCTAAAGTTTCTTCATGAAAATCATCAGGTCCTCTGTGTAAAGCTGCCCAATTGAAAGAAAATCTATAGGCGTCAGCACCTAAGTCGTTTATTAGAGTTAAATCTTCTTCTAATTTTTCATAGTGTTTAACTGCTAGTCCTGCACCATTTGGAGATTTTACTTTCTCTGGTTTGTCTAACCATTCTGCCCAATCAGAGAGCTTTTCACGATACTCATCGGGGTGACCTTCTATCTGAAAGGCTGCTGTAGCGGTTCCCCAGGTAAAATTAGTGGGAAATTCGATAGGTTTATTTTTTTTACTTTCTTTCTGGCCATTACTAAAAAAAAGATTCTCTTGTATTTTTTTAATGAGTTTAAAAATATCCATGCCTATATTTTATGCACAGAAAAAGTCTACGGGTTTCTAGTTAACTGAAAAATGTAGAAATTGGAGTTAGGTAATAGCGTGAAAGAGTACTTTAAGCGTTCAGTCTGATTATGTTTTAGAGCGATAGTGAGCTGTTAAAGAATCTGTTAAGTCAAGTTCTTTTCTACACTAATAGTAAAACTAGCTCGGTGGCTTTCTTCTGGTTTTAAAGTTAGGGCATTAGGTTCTAATGCCGTTCCGCCTGTGCTGGCTTTATTCTTAAACTGTAATTCACCAGCATTAGGCGCACAGCTAAGAGGTTCTATGCAGAGCTTATTCTGAGTTTTATTATTTGTTTCGCCGTTATAGACAGTTATGAAGCCCATTTCATGGCTTTGGTCTATATGTATCTTTGTGCCACTCCCTTGAGTGATAGTGGATCTTACTTCTCTTTGAGCATTAGGGCACTGTTGCTTAATTAAAATCACACAAAGGAGCCAAGAAGAAATGATGAAAAAAGCTTCAAGTATTGAGTTTGCAGCTGATTAGATTTAATAATTTATTGATAAGTGAGTAAAAGAGAG
>JAGWWP010000056.1 GCA_018970325.1 Cyanobacteria bacterium REEB446
GATCCTCTCGCAAAGACTCTATCACTACTTTCGCTTTGAACTCTGAACTATATGGCTTGCCTCGGGGCATGGTACTCTCTCCTCTCTTACCTTACCCTTCTCTTTTATCACTTTCTTGGCCCTATTTCTTCAGGCCACTATAAATAAAGGTCTTAAATCATCAATATTCACATAAATACATTTTTACGCACTAAAGATAATACGTCAAGTTTTATTTTTGTATATTGTATAATTATTGTTCATTTGCAAATCCATAAACCAGTTTTTATAATCGGATCTTTTAGAGGTGGAACTAGTCTGCTGTTCCGTTTACTTACTGAAAGTGATGAGCTTTGGTCACTTTATAGAGAATCAAATCATATGTGGCAGCCGTGGCATAGAGATCCGCAGGAAACAGCTGACACTGTCGTTCTTAAAGCAGAAGATGTGAAAGAGGGAGATCGAGAACATTTTGATAGGCATTATCATTTTAGTGCTTATAATAATCAGATCCTCGGAGAATTAAGCCGCATTCGTTTTCTGAGAAACAGGCTGAGACCGGTATTTAACCTTATAAATGTTTTTAATTATTTATATAAATGGTTAAAACTTTGGATATTCAAGAGAGAGATTGATGGTAAGCCCAGAGCATATCGAATTATAGATAAAACTCCGCCGAATTGCTTTAGGGTAGAGTATTTAGCGAAGCTTTATCCTGACGCTAAATTTATTTACATCACTCGTGATGGTTTAGACAATACCAGTTCACTTATGAATGCTTGGCGATCTAAACAGAAGTTTCAGTTTCGCTATAGGAAATATCTTGAAGAATATTTGAAGCCATTAGAGGGTGTTCAGGGTTCACGGAGTGCTAAATATTTTGATATACAGGGCTATCAATCTGATGTCTGGAAATTCGCTATGCCTCCAGACTGGGAAGCCTATCGTGATAAGACTCTGGCTGAAGTCTGTGCTTTTCAATGGCTTAAGACTCATGAATATGCTTTGAATTCTTTATCTAAGCTTGCCCCAGAAAGGGTTATAAGATTTAAATTCGAGGATTTAATGGCAGAGCCACATCCCAGTATAGAAAAGCTTTGTTCTTTTCTTGAGATAGAATTTACTTGGAATATGCAGAAAATAGTTAGTGAAATGCCTTTAGTTAATACGTTTACTCCAGCGAGTAAGCGAAAATCCAGGAAAAATCAAGCTGATTTAGAGACTATAAAAGACTACATTGAGCCAATGCAGCAACAACTTGGCTATGTAACTATTCTATAATCCAAATGAACTTGCGTATTAATTTCAAAACATACTTAATTTAATTTTTTAATAATTCCTAATATGTAGATATAATGTCGATATGGGGAATTAAAAGAATATGAAAGAACTTTATGTCAATGTAGATCATATTGCCACGTTAAGAGAAGCTAGAAAAACTTTTGAACCAAGTCCACTTGCTTTGGTTAAATTATTAGAGGATACTGCTGTAGCAGGTATCACAACACATCTTCGTGAAGATAGAAGGCATATTCAGGATTATGATATTTATGAACTTTCCCAGTATTTGGGTAATTCTCGCTTAGGCTTTGCTTTTGAAATGGCGGCAAGTAAAGATATTCGTGCTATCGCTTTAAGAACATCAGCTGATATCTGTACTATAGTGCCAGAGAATCGTAATGAGGTTACAACTGAAGGTGGCTTAGACGTTATTGCTCAGGCAGAATATTTAAAGGAATTTATTAAACCTATTTTAGATAGCGGGAAAAAAGTAAGTTTCTTTATTGAACCTGCTTTAGATCAGATTGTGATGGCACAATCTGTCGGAGCTAACTATATAGAGATTCATACTGGTAGATTTACTAATCTACATAAATTTCATTCCTTGAGAACATCTGATGTTGAAAGAGATGCAGCAGCAAATCTTTTAAAGATAGAATATGAGCATATTAAGCAAGCGGTTATTTATGCTCGTGGACATCATTTAAAAGTCAATATGGGGCATGGTCTCACACTGGATAACCTTCCCGATATAGCTAAGATAGATAATGTAGATCAATATCACATTGGACACTCAATTATTAGCACTGCTCTAATACATGGAATAAAAAACGCTTCTGCTGAGTTTATTAACACTTTGAATAAAGTTGCTCAAGAAGCGTAACTCTTCTTTGACCTCTTTTGCCTAACGGTCAGTGATGAGAAACGAAGTTTTCCATCACTGATTTAAGCTTTAAAGTCTTTAATTACTTCTAGTACAGAGTTAGGCACTAGATGTTCTGGGTAAACACTAATCCCAGAGTTAACTTTAAGCTTCTGTGCTACCTCTAAACTTATCGCTACTTCATCTGGAGTGGTTCTTTCCCCATCAGTAATCATATGAATATTTAAATCATCTTTCTTAGTATATTTTCTTAAATTATGAATACTATCAGCAACGAAAGTCGCCACGCGCTGAGAATCACGCTGTTTAATACCGTGCCAGTAAATCATTGGCATTAATATATCCCAGTTCCCAGCGATATATTCCCATGGATATACTGGTTTAATCTGTGGTGAAAATACGATAGCTATTAAAGGATAGTCTTCTGGTACAGCTGCTTTAATCAGTTCTGTATATCTTTTTACTGATTCTACTTTATAATTTTCCTCTATATCCGCTGCCATAGCATCGAAACTATATCCTTCAGGGCTTACATACAGAGCGGGTTTGATAAATTTATCAGCGTCTGCCTTTACATCGTGAAGATAAGCATAAGACCAGCCGATAATTTTAATATCAGCTTTTTTGCAGGCTTTTAAAATTTCATCTATCTGCACTTGGTGCCTGAAAACTTCTGTAGTAGAGCGGTTTACCTGTAAATAAACTGTGTCAATATGATAATCTGTAAGCCTGTCAATAAAGGCATCTACGTTTTTAGGATAATTCCAGATATTCACCCAAATGCCTTTCCCTGAAGTAATCGCATTTTTATTGGCTTTTACTGATTTTAAGGCTTGTTTATCCGCACTGTTAAGATCAAAATTTCTAAATGTTCTTAAATGCTTAGACTTTTTAAAATTAAATTCTAAGCCACCAAATCTCTCTAAATCATCATCATCTGTGAAACCAGTTTCTAGATCGAGAAATTTATCGTCAGAAGATTTTTCATCTTTTAATTTTTCTTTATCCTTGTCTTTATGATCTTTATGGCTAGTTTTATCTTTCGCTTCTATGTTTAAGGTCTCTTCGTTAAAAATAGTATCTTTATCTCGATTTTCAATTCTAAAAGCGGAGATATTTAAAAAAGCACCCTCTAAGCTCATAAGAATTAGAGAAATGGCTATTAAAGGTATGAATTTTCTTGGCATACTTAGATAAGTTTACTAATAAAACCTTTAATTAGGCTTAAGTAGACAAAAGATGATGATAAATCTATCATCGTCGTAATCAGTGGGCTGCTTGCTACGGCTGGATCTATATTTAGCTTTTTAAAGGCAAGCGGTGTAAGAGTTCCTACCAGTACAGCACTAAACATAGTAACTGTAAGTGAGCTTGCGATTAAGCCAGCTAATAATATATTCCCAGTCATCGCATAGCAGATAACAGCTGTAATTAAAGAACAAGTCATACCAATGCCTAAGCTGAGACTAAGCTCATGGATCAGAAGACCTAGGCTTTTTTCAGTATTAATTTCGCCTGTGGAAATACCTCTAACTATGATTGTGGCTGATTGGTTACCGATATTACCTGAAAGTCCCGCTAGTAGTGGCATAAAGGATATCGCTAGTGGCAGAGCTGAAATAACATCGCTAAATCTTATGATGCATGAGGCAGAAAGAACTTGACCGAGTAAAGTAATTATTAGCCACGGAGTACGAGCTTTATAGGCAGTGAAATATTCACGAATATCTGTGAAAGCGGAGACAGTGTCACCTTCTAAATTAATACCACTGGACTGATAAATGTCCTGAGTGGCTTCATCTTCTAGAATCTCGACTACATCGTCTATCGCTATAATCCCGACTAACTGGGAGCTACTATTAATAACAGGAATCGCTAAGAATCTATATTTAGAAATTAATTCAGCAGCTTTTTCTCTATCGTCACTAATTTCAACGGAGATAATATCCGTATCCATGTAATCCTTTACTAAATCTTCATCCTTAGCTAGAAATAGATTCTTTAAACTCAATACCCCTGCTAATTCACCAAATTTCTGCGTAACGTAGATGTAGACTATTTGGCTGTTAAATTCCTTAGCTTTTAATCTCACGAAACGCAGTGCTGCACTGACTTTTAAATCTGCTCTGACACTGATGAAATCAGGGTTCATAATACCACCACAGGTATCTGGTTCATAACTTAAAAGTTCTTTAATCTCAAAGGGTCTCTGGAGCTTATCTAGAATGCGTAGCATTCGTTCATCATCAAGCAGACCTATGATATCAGCAGCATCATCAAGTTCAAGCTCATTAGTGAATTTAACTACTTTTTCATCAGATAAATCTTCAAAGAGTTCTTTAATTTCCCGTGGTTCTAATTCTGCAAAAACGAGAGCCCCCTGTTCATAAGAAAGAACATCAAAAAGTAATCTTTGCTCGGTGGTGTCTAATTTTTTATACTCTTCGGCTATATCCTGCGGATAATACTCATCAAGCACCATGCGCAATTCTTCGACTGGAGTATCATCAATCTGAGAGATGATGTTTTTTAAATTAGGACTATGAATCATCTTTCTAAGCTCAATCTAGGGACTGCTCGCAAACTTCCAATTTCTGCGTTTTCGTCGTCCTCATGATCCTCGTGTAAGCTTGATAAATCAAGCTTGTATTTCCGTTTGCTCGCATATGAGACTTGTCTCGCATGCTCGACATCGCTGGAAATTACACTTAGTACACTGCGGTCATTCGTCCTCCTCAGCCTTGAACTTGCACGCTTGCGAGCAGTCCCATCTTAAAATTAAGGTGAAATAAAACATTTTAAAAACTCAATCTTAGCACTTAAAAACTGTCAAACATTTGCGTTTGTGACATCTGTTGTAACATCGCTGGGTCTATACTTCCCATCCCAGTGTTCCCTTGCATGCCATTCATCATCGGCATACCATTCATTCCTTGCATACCGTTCATATTAGGTATACCATTCATGCCACCCATGCCTTGCATAGCATTTATTCCGCCTCCTCCGAGTATCATGTTGAACATCGGGTTATTCATGATATTTTCTATACCAGAGGCTTTATCCTTATCATCATTATTATTGCCTAAGCCTCCAGCGAGCATTTGTGATTGCATAAGCTGCATCAGGGCTTGAAAATTTTCACCTTGCTGTGGATTTACACCACCAGCATTAGGATTCGCTACTGGATTAGCTTGAGCGACAGCTGGGTCATAAGGTACACCAGAACTAGACATGGTTTCTAGCTTATCTATCCTGGTACTGAGGCTATTTATTCTGCTCTCGGCGCTATTCATTCCACCACCAAAGTTCCCGAAATCCGTCATATCAGATGTATAGGTGGTTTTGGTTAAAGATAGGTTAAAACAACATATTATCGTTCTCAAAAATTTAATCTATAATGATATAAGTTCATGTTTTCAAGCCAAAAGCTTCAATCAGCTCTGATAATTTTCGCATTAGCTATTGCGACTTTCTTTTTATGGACTAAGCCTAGTTTTGAGAATTATTTAACTAAAAATGAGGAAATTAAAAAATTCCGTGAAGTTTTAAGTGAGCCGAAAGCCACTAAGCTGGAGCTTGCTAAGTTAAAAACTGAATTGAAATCTATAGTTGATGAGATAGTCCTTTTAGAAGATCAGATACCGATGTCAGAGGAAAGAGGCTTTCTGGTAAAGGATCTTGAAGATTTAGCTTTAAAGCATGAGATAGATTTGATTAATTTTTTACCTAAAAATGCTGTACCCGTTAATTATGATGGTTTTGAAATAGATAAGAGATTAAAAAGTAAGGCAAGAGGAAAGACTGTTATTAATGATAGTTTTTTTGAGCCTAAAGTTTTAAAAACCTCTGTTAGCATAGATTCTAAAGGCTCATTTGAAAAGTATTTAGCCTTTTTCTCTGAATTAAATCAGTCTTATCGTGCTGTCGAAGTCAGTGACTTAGTTATAAGTAGAAGTGGTGAGAAAGCTGGTATGGGAGAAGATCCTCGCTTTTCAGTGAAACGTTCACGCGCGACTAGTTTAAAGGAGAAGAAATCACCACTTTTAAATGTAGCTTTTACACTTCAGTCTTATACTTCTATTTCAGCTGATGACAGATTGCTAATGCAAGCCGAGAGTGGTTTTTAATATTTAATATGGAAAAAATAATCTCCCCACGTGGCACTAAAGATATACTCCCGTCAGAGTCTTCACTTTGGCAGTTTATCGAAGCGAAGGCTATAGAGACCTTCTCCCTTGCTGGTTTTGAAGAGATACGTACTCCGATATTTGAGCATACTCAGCTATTTTCTCGTGCGGTAGGTGAATCTAGCGACATAGTAAATAAAGAAATGTACACCTTTACTGATCGCAGTGATAGATCTATAACTTTAAGACCAGAAGGCACTGCCGGTGTGGCTCGTGCTTTTATTGAGCATAGTTTAGATCGTGGCTCTCGCCCGCAGAAGCTATGGTATAGAGGCCCTATGTTTCGTTATGAGCGCCCGCAGACTGGTAGATACAGGCAGTTTTATCAAATAGGAATGGAAGCCATCGGATTAGAGGCACCTTTTATTGATTTAGAAGTGATTAAACTTGCTTATAATTTCCTTCAGGAGCTGGGTATAGAGAATCTCACTTTAGCTATTAATTCGATTGGCAGTGCAGCATCTAGAGAAGCTTATCGTCAGCAGCTCCTAGCTTTTCTTTCTGAATATCAGGACGATGTCTGTGATGATTGTAAAAGACGCATGCAGCAGAACCCACTTAGGGTACTAGATTGTAAGGTGCCAGAAGATCAAGCATTATATAAAAATGCACCTCTGATTCAGGATTCTTTTGATGAAGAATCAAAGCAGATCTTTATGCAGATGAAAACAGGATTAGAGGCTTTAGGGATCAGTTACACTATAGATTCAAGTTTAGTTCGTGGTCTAGATTATTATAGTCACTGTGTTTTTGAATTTAAGACAGATGACAAGGGCTTAGGGCAGCAAAGCACGGTGCTAGCTGGTGGACGTTATGATAATCTCATTTCAGAGCTTGGAGGGGTTAGTAGCCCAGCCGTAGGCTGGGCATTAGGCATGGAGCGGATCGCTTATCTTTTAGAAGCCAAGAAATTCCCAGAGACTAAAAGAGTTTATATAATTTCAGATTCAGCGATAGAAGCCTCAAAATTAGCTCACCAATTACGTTTTGATGCGAAAGTCTTAGTGGAATATGATTTTGAAGAAGCTAAGGTGGCAAAGCAGATGAATAAAGCTCTTAAGCGTAATGCTAGTCATGGCATTTTCTATCTTGAAGATGAGCGTAAGTCTGGAAGCTATTTAGTTAAGGATTTTCAGGCTAAGGCTGAATTTAATTTAACTTCATATACCGAATTGCTTAGTTTTTTTGCAGGAGATTCAGTTTAATAGGAAATTTCTTCTTAAATCGGGTAATAATATTAGGGTAGTGTTGTTGTTTAAAATCAACGACGTACCTTATCGGAAAAGTTAATGTATAAGGTTAGTTTTAGAGAAAAATTATTATGTGCTTTCTGTTATATGGGAGCATTTTTTAGCATTATTGCTTGGTTTCCACTTTTGTGGTTAATAATTAGTAATCTCAGAAAGGTTTATATCAAAGAGTTCGTCCGCTATCACTGTTACCAAGCGATTCTATTTAATATGCTTGCTTATTTTCTACCTGATTTGTTTAATCTATTGACTAGTTTTCTTAGTAATTTACTTAGCTTAATGGTCGTGTTTGACGGTACTATCGTGATGATAACTTCATTAAAAGCTTGGATACTTACTACTTATCATTTATTTATTCAGTTCGTTTCAGCTTATGCGATTATCTGGACACTGAGAGGAAAGTATACTTATCTTCCGCCTATATCTCAGGCTGTGAACTCTATATTGCGTTAGGACACTGCTAATTTTTCTTGAATATAGTGTATTAATGCTGGAATTACTGAAACTATTACTATGCCTATTACTATAGGCAGCAGATAGTGCTCAGCGCCTGGAATAGCTTTACCTAGGAAATATCCTGCACTGGTAACTCCTACTCCCCAAAGCACGCCACCGATTAGGTTATAGCGAAGAAAATTTTTATATTCCATTCCAGCAAGCCCAGCTACTATCGGAGCAAAGGTGCGAATGATTGGTATAAATCTTGCAAGTACTATGGTTTTCGCACCATGTTTTTTATAAAAATCCTCTGTCTTTAAAAGATTTTCTTTACGAAAGAAAAAAGAATCTTCTTTCTGGAAAAGCTTTCTGCCAAATTTATGACCGAATGCATAACCCACGTTATCACCAAGAACAGCTGCTAGAAAGCAGCCTATTAATAAAATCGGTAGAGAAAAGAGTCCCTGTGAGGCTAAGAAGCCAGCCATAAATAAAAGGCTGTCACCAGGCAAGAAGCAGCCAAAGAACAGACCTGATTCCGCGAAAACTATTCCAAAAATCCCAGCATAGCCGATGTTTTGAATTAAAAATTTTAAATCTATTTCCATAATTTTTTTATCTAATACCAAAATACCATTTTAGTCTGGAAAAAAACTTTTTCATATCCCTAGAAGTGTTAAGCGGAGATATTGTGTGCATTGATAATTACTACAGGACACGTCGCTTCATGTAAAATCCTTTCTACACTTGGTCCAAGGAATAATCTTTCTGATGCTGGCTTAATTTCGGTGCCGAGAATTAAAAGATCTACTTTTTCATCAGTAGAGGTTTTGAGAATCTCAGTATCTACATCATTAGCTATTTTAACTTTACCCTCAGCCTTAATTTTATAGAATTTTCCTAAATCTACTAACTCATCTACCAGGGAGCGGGCTATTATCGCTTGAATATTGTGAGCTTTGTTGTAAATGAAATTCCCCCAATAGTTTTTATCTCTAGCAATGACATTTAAGATGGTGACTGAATCTTCGGGGGCTGCGGTGAAATAAGCTAATTCAGCTGCATTCCTAGAGGATATCGAGCCGTTAGTAGGGATGAGAAAACTTTTCAACTGCCAGTCTTCAGCGATGTTTTTGGCATACACTACTGTAGTTACCATAGTCGGTGACATTCTAACTAAGGTATCCATTAAAGGTGAGAAGAGTGATTCAGAATCTTTATGGTTATTGACGGTGCCTAAAATTAGCATGTCATAATCTTTTTGAGCTTCACCTAAAATCTGATTAGCGATATCTCCATCTTTATCAAGAATTTTTTTAACCAATTCAGAAGCGTTTAAATCTTTACTGAGATCATTCAGCATAATGCGTGCTTCTTCTTTCTGATCTTTGTTAACTATGCTTAAGAGTGTTATGGATAAAGAATTTTTTGCTGCTATTTTGGAGAGAAGGGAGAATTTAACGATTTGAATAATTAGGTTATTGTAATTGGTTTGCTGTGGGTCAAATCTAATCGGTATTAAAACACGATGAATATTTTTAATCGTACTTAATTTAATTGCAGCTTCTTCTTGTAGTCTTTCAATCTCATCTTCATCACTCTCTATGTGCTTGAGAGTGTATCTTAATAGTATAGGTGCCATAACAGAAGTTACTATCGCCATTAAGACTATCATAGAAAATACTTCATTGGTTAAAATGCCGATGGAAAGCCCGATAGAGGCTACTATAATTTCCATACCTCCTCTGGCGTTTAATGCTGCACCATAACTAAGCGCAGTCCAGTGATCGTGCTTCGCTATATAGCGGCTTACAACGTAGACTCCGATGATTTTGCCGAAGCTTGCTATGAAAATAACTAACAGAGCAATTAAAAAGAGTCTCGTATCCACTAAAGCGGATATATTCATCTTAAGACCTACTACGGCAAAGAAAATTGGTGTAAAAACACTCATCGCAAAACTGCGAATTTTTTCTACAACGTTATGCGGTAGTCTCTGCATTTGTCCGAATATAATTCCAATTGCGAAAGCACCGAAAACCACTTCTAGGTGAAGAGCTTGTGCGAGTGCACCCCATGCGAAGGTTAGAACTAAAACTAAGCTCAGAATTTTATCGTTATCATGATATTTATCTTGAATAAAGGCAAGACTTTTTTTCACTATATAAAAGCCCACTGTAAAACTCAGCACAATAAAGACTAATACTTTAGCAACTGATGAAAATAAATTTATCCAAGTAAACCCATTTGCAGCTACCATGCCTACTACTACGGATAGTAAAGTCCAGCCAATAGCGTCATCAATCATTCCTGATGCGATAATGATTTGACCGAGGTTTCTGCGAATTAATTTTAGATCGATTAAAACTTTGGCTATAACAGGAATGGCAGAAATCGACATCGCTGTCGCAATGAATAAAGCAAAGACGTGGCGATTGTTAGGATCAGTAAGAAGGTCGTCTGGCAGAAATTGACCTAGATAAAAGCCAGTAACAAAAGGTAATAATATTCCACCAAGAGAGATTAAAGCAGCAGTCCGTCCTCGGCGTGCAATGAAGTTTAAATCAGTCTCAAAGCCAGTGATTAAAAGTAACAGAATTGCACCAATTAGACTAATGGTTTCGAGTAAATAACCTTGTATCGGTGTTGAGGGAATTATAGTCCCAGGGAACCAAGGAATTAATCCGCCCAAAAATGATGGTCCTAAAACCACACCTGCAAATATTTCTCCTATTACAGATGGTTGTCCCCAGCGTTGTACCAGCTCTCCAAACACTTTTGCAACCAAGAGCAAAACAGCAATTTGTATAACAAGAGCCAAGACATCGGCATGAGCAGCCGAGCTTATTATATTCACATTTCTCCGATTAAGTATGAATTGACTTTCAACGATTATAACTTATTTTTTGTTTATAATCGTTGAAAGTCAAAATATCCCTAGGGTGAAGTTATTATACTAAAATGCACTGAGGGTTAATTTTAAAGTGTGCTTTTTAACGCAGTAATGGCAGTTTGATGGGAAGTAATTTGA
>JAGWWP010000057.1 GCA_018970325.1 Cyanobacteria bacterium REEB446
TGAAAATCTAATTGAAAAGACTCGTTACTAAACATATCTTTATCTATTTTAATACCAAAACATACTCCTGCAAAGACTCTTAATGTAAATATCTATCGGTATTTATTCGTTGGGATTGGCAACAGTCCCAAAAGCTGTTACACCGAATAATATAAATAATATACCATCAACTGGTGATGATCCAGCAGCCACAGAAGCGATTAATAGCAGTAAAGAAAGAATACTTATGCTTGCAAGAGAACGAGATGTAACTCCTGGCGTGGGCTTACAAATCAATACAAGCTTATTTGATAATGCTATCGCAAATAAATCAACTATTAAAAACACAAAAAATGATACTAGTACAGTTTCAACAGATGGTCAAAATACCACTATCCTTAATAACGCTGATAATAATACTATTCGCACAGGTAAAGGAAATGATTTTATCGGTAATAATGGTGATGAAAACCGTATAAGTACTGGTCGTGGCGATGACATCATCTCTAACGATGGAGACGCAAATACAATACATACGGGTGCCGGTAAAGACTATGTAGATACTACTGGTGATGAGAATATTATAAGTACTGGCTCTGGTGATGATTTTGTATATAACACTGGAGATGCTAATACTATAAATCTTGGACGAGGAAATGATGTTCTTGACAGTACTGGTGATGAAAATGTTATAGACTCAGGTAGAGGTAATGATACTTTATCAATTGTTGGTAACTCTAATACTATTAATAGCGGATCAGGCGAAGATTTCATAACCATTAACGGCAAAGATAACTCTGTAGATGCTGGTTCTGGTAACGATACTATTTCGCTCAGTAAAGATTCTACCGGTTCTGTAATAAACGCGGGCAGCGGCAATGACAAAATCAATGTAGGTCAGATGAGTAAAGATAGTAAAAATACTATCAATGGTGGTGAGGGAAATGACACTGTAACGCTCACTGGTGCTGCTAGTGATTACAAAGTCACAGTCAGCAAAAGTGGCAGCAAAACATACACACATAACACTAGTAATGCCGTTCTTACCATTGGGGCTGATGTTGAAAATGTCGCTTTTACTGGAGAAACGATAACCATAGATAAAAATGTTACGAACACTGGTGATAATAAAACCATTACTACTGGTGCTGGTAATGACGTAGTTAATACAACAGGAAAAAATAACACAGTCAACACTGGAGCTGGCAATGATGTTATTGACAGTAAAGGTAATAATAATAAGCTCTCGCTAGGAGATGGTTTAGATGTGGTTCACAGTAAGGGTGATTCAAATAGCATAGACTCTGGCGCTGGTGACGATGTTGTAATAAGCACTGGTAATTCGAACACTATTAACTCTGGTTCTGGCTCTGACAATGTGGAAATCAAAGGCAACAATAATATCCTAAATTCAGGAGCAGACAGAGATATTGTCAGAGTGAATGGAGATTCTAACATCGTAGATGCAGGTGCTGGTAATGATTCTGTAACTATTCATGGCAAAAATAACATAGTAAATGCTGGTGATGGCAATGATAGTATCAGCATCGGTACAAATGGAACTGGAGCCTTAATAGACGCTGGTGCTGGCAATGACAGTATATGGGTGAGCAATTTAGCAAAAGACAGCTCTATCAGTATAGCTGGAGGAGCTGGAACTGATACAGTGAGCTTGCATGACAGTGCTAATGACTATAACCTGACGACGATGGACGATGGTACGAAAGTTTATACAAACAAAAATACTAATGCTGTCATTAGAGTTGCTGCGGACGTTGAGAATGTTAAATTCAGGGAAAATACAAAACAAGATGGAACTACAGTAAAAGATAATACCGATAATAAAACTATTACAACACAGGCTGGAAATGACCAAGTATACAGCTCTGGGAAAAATAGCACTATCAATTCTGGAGCTGGCGATGACCGCATTGATGCAATTGGTGAAAATAGCAAAATCAATGCTGGTGAAGGAAATGACGTCGTCTTAGTATCTAACAAAATAAATGGTACTAGTGTAGACGGTGGTGCTGGTAATGACAGAATAATAGTAGATACCATTTTAGAAAAAGGCACTATGTCTGTTAAAGGTGGCGAAGGACAAGATGTTTTAGTCCTAGGTGGTTCTGCAGAGAATTACACAACAGTAACAAATAAAGATGGTAGTAAGGTTTATACAGACAAAGCAACTGGATCGGTTATAAATGTTGCCGCTGATATAGAAACTATTAATTTCAAAGGAACTGGACCACAAACCCTTTGGCAAGAACACAATAGTAATAAAACAATACGCACAGGTACTGGTAATGATTTGATAAATACTACTGGCGATAACAATAAAGTTCAAAGTGGTGCTGGCAACGATACGATTACGGCATCTGGTTCAAATACCAATATACAAAGCGGTGAAGGCAATGACATAGTTCGTTTACGTAGTGGTAGCAAAGGAGGCACTATTGATGCTGGAACTGGAAATGATAGTATTTTTATAGATAAAATCACTACTCAAGGTGGTGTGCTAGATATAGCCGGCGGAGAAGGTTATGATATTCTCTCTTTAGCTGGTCCAAGTGCCGATTATACGATAACGGAGAATAAAGACGGTAGTAAAACATATATCCACAGAGCAACTGGTACTAGAATTGAAATTGCTTCTGATATTGAGGATATTAAATTTGGTTAATACCATGCGAGAATTAAGCATATAACTTGCTATGTCACTCGACTCTACTACAGTGAATTTTCTCACCGACTACGGTCTTGCTTTACACAGACACGGTCTAGCTGCCCATAATTTAGAGAGCGTGATGACTAATGTCGCAAATGCTTTAAATGTGAAGATAGATGTCTTTTCCACCCCAACATTATTATTATTATCACTTGAATCAGAAGAAGGTGAGAGACTACAAGTCGCTAAGCGACTAAGACCAGGAGATGTTAATTTAGATCGATTATCTTTGCTTGATGAACTTGGAGATAGCTTAATTGAAGATGGACTAAACGTAGAAGCAGCTTACAGCCGACTTTCTGCGATTAATCGCAAAAAAGCTAATTACCCAGCATGGCTAAAGACCGTTTCCTACGGCATAGTAGCTTTAGCTGTCGCCATCATTTTCTCCGCAAGCCCAATAGAGCTTTTAGCTTCAGTAATCGGTGGATTAATAGTAGGTTTCATCAGTAACTACTTAAGTAAAGCCTTTAACATCGATCGTTCATTAGAGTTCATACTTGCCTTTATCATCTCTTTATTTACATACACATGCGCTCACTTAGCTGCTTATTTTCACTTAAGTACCGAGTTTAACAGCAACTTAGTTAATATCTCATCTCTAATATACCTTATCCCTGGGGTAAGCCTTACCATCGCCATGGCAGAACTCGCTACCGAGAATTTAGTTTCAGGAACAGCTCGCCTAATGGGTGCTGTGATGGTTTTACTAAAATTAGTTTTTGGCTTAATTATGGGAATTTTTGTAGGTCAGCTCTTCTTTACAAACTCAGTGATTGAACTCAACTTAAAACCTGAATACCCATTTAGCATACTAGCGACAGCTATATTGATAGCTTCAATTGCTTTCACCTTCCTTCTAGAAGCCCGTTTCCGAGACATCAAGTGGATAATGCTCTCATCTTTTTTTGGTTTTGGTATTTTTAAGATCTGTTCTTTTTACCTTAGTAATCCATTCGCTCCGACCTTCATCGCAGCTTTAATAGTAGGCCTAGCAGGTAGCCTATACGCTCGTTACCTTAAACATCCAGCGATTACGATACTTCTACCAGGAATCACATTATTAGTACCAGGTAGCATGGGGCTTAAAGGCTTAACATTAGTGCTAGAAGATAATACAGTACTTGGTTTAAATCTTTTAATAAGGGTATTCTTCACTGGGATGGCGATAGTAGCAGGTCTACTTTTAGCTAATATTTTAATTCCCCCAAAACGCAGTCTTTAAGAATCATAGACCGCGATTATTAACTACAAGTAAGCTTTTTACTCTGGTACATATTTCAGAGCGTCAGTTAATAATATTCATGTATCTAATAGCTCTTTACTATACAATATTACAGGAGTACACTTGCTCAATAGAACCATGACATCCCTTGATTTAGAGAAGATTACAGAAAGCCTAAGGCTACGCCTTTCAGAATACAGATTTAAACATACTCTCTCTGTGAGGGAGACAGCCTTGAATTTCACTAAATCACTGCAAGAGCAAGGTCCTCAAGACTTAACAGCAGAAAAAGCGGTTTTAAATGATCAATATTTAAAAAAAATAGAAATAGCTGCTCTATTACATGATTATGCTAAAGAGTTAGAGAATAGTGAACAACTTCATCTTGCAAAATTTTACGGACTAGATGTTTATCCTGCAGATTTAGAAAGACCGAATCTTTTGCATGCCCGTAACGGAGCGATGCTTGCAGAAGAAGAGCTCGACATCCATGACACTGTGATACTGTCTGCGATAAGAGAGCATACTTTTGCAGGAGTGAATATGACCTTCGCTTCTAAAATAATTTTTTTAGCAGATATGGCAGAACCTTACAGAGATGAGCGAGACAGGGACCCTGACTTAGAACATATTAGAGAGCTTATTTACAAAGAGCATAATTTAGAAGCAGCTTTAATCTTTGGCTTACAAGTAAAAATACAGGACACCATCAAATCGGGGAAAATGATACATCCTCTTGCCGTTACCGCTTGGAATAGCATTGTTGGTAAATATAAACAATAAAAGCATCTTCATTACCGTAAAATTAGTATGAAAATTTTATATAATCTAGAAGAATTAGAAATAGCTAAGAATGAATACAAGCAAAAAAGCATCGCTTTTGTTCCAACTATGGGAGCCTTACACGCAGGTCACCTCTCATTAATTGATAGAGCTAACTCTGTTGCAGAAAATGTCATAGTAAGTATTTTTGTAAATCCATTACAATTTGGTCCGAATGAAGATTTTAGTAAATATCCTCGCGATATAGATCGAGATATAAATTTACTAAAAAGTAAAAAAGTAGATTACCTTTTCTGCCCTAATTTCACTAAGGATGAGCTTCTGAAAATTAAGCAAATCTCCGCGGAGCCTGAATTAGCAAATATACTCTGTGGAAAATTTAGGAAAGGCCATTTTGATGGAGTTGTGACCATAGTTAATTATTTTTTTGAACTGATAGAGCCTGACTACGCGATATTTGGCGAGAAAGATTATCAGCAATTAAAGATTATCGAAGCGATGGTAAATAATCTTTCTTTAAATATCAAAATCTTAGCAGCACCGATTCTCAGAGAAGCCTCAGGTCTAGCAATGAGTTCCAGGAATGTCTATCTAAATCAAAGCTCTAGATTAAAAGCCGATGAAATTTATAAAAACCTCAGCAGCATATCAGAAGAAATAAGAAGTCGGGAAGAGATCCAAGGCATCATCAATTCTTACAAGGAAAAGTTTATTAACAGTGGCTTTGAGCTTGACTACCTAGAATATCACTGGTCAAGAATATTTATCGCGGCGAGAATAGATGGCGTAAGATTGATTGATAACATGCCAGCATAATCAAGCTTGTAAGCGAGACTGAACGTTGCCGCAGCGGTCTCTAAAACTTACTTCTTCACAGCAATAGCAAGCCCTGATTGAATACTCAGAATCGTACTATCGAAAGCGTCAGAGCCAGCAAGCATTTCATTAAATTTACGAATCGCTAATATTCGAGGATCATTATTTGCTAAGTCAAGCACCTCTGAATTATAAAGCCCCAAAACATTATCAACAAGAAGCAATCCACCAGACCTTAATATCTTTTCAGCAAAAGTAAAATAGTGAGGATAACTAGCTTTATCAGCATCAATAAATATAAGATCAAAACTATCTACTGCTTGTTTTTTTAAAAAATCTAAAGCATCTCCTTCCAGAACTTCTGCGATAGAGTTTAACTGAGCCTTTTCAAGATTGGTTTTGATAATGTCTATTTGTTTACTCGATTTCTCTAAGCACGTGAGTAAAGGGTACTGCCTTGAACTTGTTCGTTCAGCTACACGCCCATCGCGAGACTGCTCACAATCTTCAATTTCTTTGTTTTCGCCCGCCTTGACTAGATTACTTTTTAAAGCTCTCGCTAACCAAACAGCACTATAACCAAAATAGGAACCAATTTCTAAGACTCTTTGAGGCTTATGAATTTTAATTAAAAGCTCTATAAGCTTACCTTGATCTGGACCAATATTCATCATAGGTCCAGAGGCTGAACTTTGTTGCTTAATTATATCTTTTAAAATCTCATCTTCTAATTTAAAAGTTTCTGAAATATAATCAGTAACACCGCCTCGAAAATCAGACATTATTTTTTAACTTTCTTCTTCACTTGATTAAGAATCTCTCTCTCTATGCTCTTTTGGATTGAGTAAAATAGAGCTATCTCTTCTTCAACAAATCTCTCTGCTTCTAGTAAAAAATCTTTAACCGATTTTATTGGAATAGTATTAATTACATCCTTAACACTATCCACAATGCTGTGTGTATGCTCCGCAGAGCTAACTTTATCTTCTTGAATAATCTCCTCTAATGTTCGTTCTTCTTCGATTCCAGCAGTAGTATTCGTTTTTCCTTGCTTCAATTTTAATACCTGAGCCACTAAACTACCCATTTGAGCAATAAAGAGTGGTGAGGATTTATCTAAAATATTTTTATTCATCATTGCTGAGAGCATATTCGTATAATCTCTCTTCGTCATCATACTTGCAAGTGCAGGTGGGCTAGCTAGTAACCATGAAGCGAAATCTTTATTACTCAAAACATTTCTAGACATATTAGCAAAATTAGTACGCTCCTGTGGGGGTAAGGCTTTCGGCAATCGAAGCTGCTCCCGCCCTGCTCCAGCAGCTGAGACTAAATTAATTTCACGAGAAAAATCTTTATAAATTGGCTGATGCGAATATTCATCAGAGCGAAGACCTTTATCAGCTGGCTTAATACGAGTATCTTCATCTAATAAAGGTTTATTTAAAAGGTTCTTGCTGTTTACAGCTTCTAAAACATAATTAAAAAGCTCATCATAGGTAAAAGTTTGATTAGGGTATGAACGCAATATATCCCCTAAAGCATTAGAGATAGTTGCTGTCGATACTTGCAGCCTAGTTCCATATTCTTCTAATCTTCTTGAATAATCATCAACAATGTGTAAAAATCTGTCAGTCTTAATTATTCGATTACTATCATTTAAAAAATCACGTGAAGAAATATTAGGCTTCAAGCGAGGGTCTCTAATTCTATGAGAGAAGTTTGAGTTGTTTATTGAATGTAATGGTGATGAAGAATTATCCATGGTCAGGCAACTTACCTTTCCTCTGCCACTAGCTTAAAATTCTAGCATTTTTGATATTTTTGAAAAAATCTTCTTGTACTAATTGAGTTTTTGCATTTATAATCACAGGATAGTTAGTTTAAGAGCACTAATTAAGGAGATAAATTAGATGAATAGAGCTGAATTGGTTGCGAAGATCGCCGAAGAGACTCAAATGACTCAGAAACAAGTTGATACAATGCTTGCTTCTTTCATTGAAGTCGTAAAAAATAGTGTTAAAGCTGGAGAAAAGGTAACTCTAACTGGCTTTGGTACGTTTGAAAAACGCCACAGAAAAGAAAGAGAAGGAAGAAATCCACAGAACGGTCAAAAAATACAGATCCCAGCTTGTGACGTTCCAGGATTCTCTCCAGGAAAACAGTTTAAAGAAGCTGTTAATTCTTAATTCAATTAAAAGCACTAATACACTTTTAATTTCAATATCTAAAAAAATAGCGAGATATACATCTCGCTATTTTTTTAACAATAGTAGCGATATATGAGATTAAAGTTATTTTCACCAGTTCCCCTAATGATTATTACAATGTTTGAAAAAATAGTATAATCAAAATCTACACCCCAATTATTTATGACAAGTTCAGGCGCAGCAGAAGAATCTTTCCGTAACGGCGGAAAAACCGTTGATATTAACGTCCAAGATGAAATGACTAAAAGTTTCATTTCTTATGCGATGTCAGTTATAGTCTCTAGGGCTATTCCAGACGTGAGAGATGGGTTGAAACCAGTTCACAGAAGGATACTTTATGCGATGCATGACATGAATATGTATCCAGATAAGCCTTTCAAAAAATGTGCTCGTATAGTTGGTGAAGTTTTAGGTAAATATCATCCTCACGGCGATACAGCCGTATACGATTCTTTAGTAAGAATGGCTCAGCCATTCAGCTCTAGATACATGTTAATTGATGGTCATGGTAACTTTGGTAGCCTTGATGATGGGCCTGCAGCGATGAGATACACAGAAGCGAAGCTTCAAAAGATGTCAGTAGAAGCTCTCTCCGACATAGAGTCAGAAACAGTAAATTTTATAGATAACTTCGATGGCTCCTTACAGGAACCAGAAGTCCTTCCATCTAAAATACCTAACCTTCTTTTAAATGGTGGTACTGGTATCGCAGTTGGTATGGCAACTAACATTCCACCACATAACTTAAAAGAAGTAATGGAAGGACTTATAGCTTTAATAGATAATCCAGAGCTGAGCATAGATGAGCTTCTGAAAATTATTAAGGGTCCAGATTTTCCAGCAGGCTGTACTATAGTGGGCCGCCAAGGTATCAGAGAATACTTTGAAACAGGTAAGGGCTCTGTCACTCAAAAAGGAACCTATGTTATCGAAGAAAATGACAAGGGGCGCCAATCCATCGTCATTACTGAGCTACCTTATCTTGTAGGTGCAGAAGCTTTCGTTAGTAAAGTAGCCGAGCTGGTTAAAGCAGAAAGGCTTACTGGCATTGCTGATGCGAATGATGAAACGGGCAGGCAAGGCACTAGAATAGTTATTAAATTAAAGAAAGATGCTAACGCAAATGTAATAGCGAATAATCTTCTGAAATTCACTCCATTACAGCAAAATTTTTCTGTCAACATAGTAGCCCTTGTAAAAGGCAAGCCTAGACAGCTTGGCTTATTACCGATACTTAGAGAATTTATAGAATTCAGAGTAGAAGTAATAACCCGCAAAGCTCAATTTGATTTAAATAAAGCGATAGCTAGAGACCATATATTAATGGGCTTACTGAAAGCACTAGCTAATATTGATGCAGTAATTGCCCTTATCAAAGAATCTGAATCCAGTGACTCAGCTAGACAGGGTTTAATCGAGAAATTCGAACTCAGCCTAGAACAGGCTAATGCCATTCTTGAGATGCAATTAAGACGCTTAACTGGTTTAGAGCATGAGAAAATTGAAAATGAACATGAAGAACTAACTAAACTGATAGCTGAACTTAAAAACCTTTTATCAAGAAGAGATTTGATTTTAGAAGAAGTTAAAAAGCAGTCTAGAGAATTAATTGAGAAGTATGGTGATGAGAGAAGAACAAAAATAACCAGCGAGCAGGGTGAGCTAAATATGGAAGACCTTATCGCAAATGAGCGTATGGTTATCTTCCTTACTAGACAGGGTTATATAAAACGCATTCCACTAGAAACTTTTGAAAGACAGAGAAGAGCTACTAAAGGTAAAGGTGGTATTAAGACTAGAGATGAAGATGATCTTCAGGACTTCTTTTCAACTTATATGCACGACACACTTTTATTCTTTACAAATAAAGGTTTAGTTTATAGTGCTAAAGTATTTGACGTAGTTGAAGGAAGTCGCCAGCATAAAGGTCAAGCCTTAGTTAATTTGATAGCAGTTAAGCCCGATGAATCAATTACAGCCGTTCTTCCTATAAGTGTTTTTGATGAAGGACATTACTTAACCATGCTTACTTCCCAGGGTGTAATTAAGAAGACTGCTCTATCGGAGTTTGAATCTGTAAGGAAATCTGGAATAGTAGCACTGAATTTAGATGATAATGATTCTCTGAATTGGGTTAGAGTAACCGATGGCACTAAGACTTTAGTTTTAGGTACCGCAGATGGTATGGTCATTCGCTATGACGAAGATGAAGTTAGAGCAATGGGACGTGCTGCTAGAGGGGTTAGAGCCATTAGCATGCGCGAGGGTGATTATTTAGTCGGCTTCGACATAGTACCTTCTAATAACGAGAATATTGATCTTCTGATTATTACGAATGATGGCTACGGTAAGCGAGTTAAGATCGGTGAATTTAGAGTACAAGGTAGAGGTGGCCTCGGTCTTATCGCTATTAAATTTAAATCACCGAATAGTAAAATGGCTTGCCTAATTAATATCGAAAGTAAACAAGAATTTATGATCGCCACCTCAAATGGTGTCATAGTCAGACAGATGGCAGAGAACATATCTCAGCAAGGACGTATGGCGACTGGAGTTAAGGTTCAAAATATGGACAATAATGATTCTGTCATTTCCGTTAATAAAATTACGAGTATCGAAGAATCAGGCATTGAGGATAATAACCTTGCTCCACTGTCTAACGACAGCATGCCAGAAGACATGGACCCAATGGATGATTTTGTAGCAGTTGACGACGAAAATATGTAATTATGGTAAGCATAAGCTTTGATGCTATGGGCGGCGATAATGCCCCAGATGAGATAGTGAAAGGTGCTCTTCTTGCAGTCAGAGAGCTGGATATTAAAGCACTGATAGTCGGTGAAAAAGAAGCTATTACTAAAATCCTAAAAGAGAACGCTGCTGATTTTGAAAAAGATAATTTCGAAATAATCGAATCAGGCTCAGTGATAGAGATGGGTGACAGTAATCCAGCTAAAGCCATTCGTCAGAAGAAAGACAGCAGCTTAGTTATCGCAAATAAATTAGTTAGTGAAGGTAAAGCCTCTGCCGTAATCTCAGCTGGCAATACTGGTGCAGCTACAGCAGCTTCCTTATTTGAATTTAAGAGGATTGATGGATTTGATAGACCTTGTATCTGTACCCTTATCCCGACTAATTCAGGAAAGATGTTATTACTTGATGCTGGTTCTAATGTATCTGCTACAGCAGAGCAGATGCACCAAGTAGCTCGCCTAGGATCGATTTTAGCCGCTGCTCTTTTTAATAAAGAGTCTCCCAAAGTAGGATTACTGAATATCGGTGAAGAGCCAGG
>JAGWWP010000012.1 GCA_018970325.1 Cyanobacteria bacterium REEB446
AAAGACAGGTCTCTGGATGGAATGATGACTTTAGAGAACAAATTATCTTTCAAAAATTTCCTAAAATCTCTTGATTTTTAGAATGAGACAGCCCTAGGAGACTTATAAACAAGAAACTCTCAATAATTTAGCAGAATCATTATTTATTGAGACCCTAGGCGCTGAAGCTTCTTTAAGTCCAGAGGGCATGGATAAAACTGCAAAGAATTTGGGACTTAGTTTTAATTTCGGGACAGAGCCTAAGATTTTGAGCTTTTCGATGAGTGGAGTAAAAGCAGGAGCAATAGAAATGTTAGGTTTGTTTAAACAAATATTGGCAAGTCCAGCATTGCTTTCAGATAAGCTAGATGTGAAATCTCGCGTACAGGAAGAGTTTGACCATGCTATTGAGAGATATACTAAAAACCTTTTAGAAAAAAAACAAGACCGAGATTCTCTTCTAGACAGAGAATTTAAAAATGCTATATTCGCTTCTGATCCAGAAAGGCAGAGTTTAGATATAGATTCCAAGATAAAAATATTAAAATCTATAAACCTTGATGATGTAAGAAAGTTTTTTAAAGAAAATTATATCTTTGATGAAAATTTAAAAATACTTTTAAATGATGTCGCAGTAGACTCTGGTTTGAATTCTAGTGCTGTTACAGATACGCTTACGCAATTGAATAGGGATAAGATGAAGGCTAAAGAACCCTATGAATACAAGGTCTTAGAAGTTCCATCCTCAAGGAAGATAGTAATGTCCTCAAATTTAGATAAAAGTTCTGCTTCCATTATGATAGGAAATCTAACAGAGGATTTAAGAGGTTTGAGCAAAGAGGATAGAATGTTACTTGGGCTATCTATTGGTGTTTTGTGTGGAGATCCGATGACGAGTAGATTAGGAGCTAGATTGCGTGAAAAAGGAATTTATCACTGGGGTTTAGATTTTCAATTACCAAGTGAAAACCTCGGGAAAGTAACTGTTCCACAAAAAGCATTTTCTATTAACTGTCACTGTAACCCTTCTCAAGTAGACGAAATCGAACAAGTTATTAACACTACCCTAAAAGAATATTTAGCTAATGGTCCTAAGCCAGAAGAACTTGCACAAGCGCAACACGGTCTAGCAGAGTCTGTTGGAGATGGATTGAAAAACATTGAAGCACGTTATGCTTTTTTTAGAGAAACTTTTAAAATTAATAAACCTCCTAGTGCTGAGATAAAAGCTCTGAATCGTTCTTATCGAGATATGGAGCGTGCGAAGGAATTATTAAGGATGGTTATAAAGCCAGATAATTTTATAGAAGTAGTAGATATTCCAAAATCAGCTCAGGGATTTAACAACATTGTTAAGACTTCAAAAGCTAAAGCTTTAGCTGCTTAGTGCTTCGCGAACTCTTAACTGAGGAGCTTATAGCGACTAAGAAAATGCTTTAAGTATATCAATCTCAAAATTCTTCTTATAGATTAGCTTTCCAGTATTTTTAATTTCTTGAATAAATTCAGGTTTAATAAACTCTTCTTGATAATAAGTGCGGGAAGGGAAGGTGACTAATTCATCTCTAGTTTTTTTTCCAGCCATGTGAATGTCCTTTTGGTTTTACTAAGAATATTGAGAAGGTTTCATGAGAACTAATTTTAATTAAGGGATTTAACTAATAGCATTCTAGCTTACAGTCCCGAAAATGCAGAAATTGTAGTTCCACAGTGCTAGCCTAATGTTAAAATCATATACATGATCAAAAAAATACCTACTTGGGTGATAGTTCTAGCTAGTATAGCTCTAGTGCTATTCTTTATAGGAGCATCTTTCACTGGTACATATAATAATATGGTCACCCTTAGAGAAAATGTAAATGGTAAGTGGGCACAGGTGCAAAACGTCTACCAAAGAAGATCTGATCTAATCCCGAATTTAGTAGCTACGGTAAAAGCTTATGCTGCGCATGAAAAAGAAACTTTAACTGCGGTTATAGAAGCTCGCTCTCAAGCAAGCCAAGTAAAATTAGAAGCTAATGATCTAACTCCAGAAAATTTAGCGAAATTCCAAAACGCTCAAAAGCAGCTCAGTGGTAGCCTTTCAAGGTTAATGCTAGTTATAGAAAAATACCCAGACTTAAAAGCTAATGAAAATTTTCTTGCTTTGCAAAGTCAGTTAGAAGGGACTGAAAACCGCATAGCGAACGAAAGACGCATGTTTAATGATGCGACTAAGGAGTATAATACTTTTATTAAACTGATGCCACAGGCTTTAATAGCTGGAATAACTGGTTTTAAAGATAAGGCATATTTTGAGGCTGATAAAGAAGCTGAAAAAGCACCGAAGGTAAATTTTGAGTAAGGTTAAAGATTTCCTCACTAAAGAAGAACAAGAAAAGCTCGCTCGTATGATTCGTGAAGCAGAATCCTTTACTAATGCTGAACTTAGAATACATTTAGAAGCCTACTGTAAGACAGATGTAATAAAGAGAGCTGTAGAGGTTTTTAAGAAATTAAAAATGCACAAAACTAAACAGCGTAATGGTGTTTTGTTTTATATAGCGGTTAAAGACTCTAAATTAGCTATTTGGGGAGATAAAGGCATTCATAATCATCTCGGACAGAGCTTTTGGGATAGTGAAGTGAAAATTATGCAAGAGCATTTTAAACAGGGAGATTATTTTCTCGGTCTTAAGCTTGCACTAATTGAGGTGACTGCTAAATTGAAGGAGCTTTATCCATATAACTCAGATGATATTAATGAATTAAGTAATGATATTTCAATAGGTGAAGGGCTTTGAAGGGTATTTTTTCTAGTAAAAAGATTGCAAGTGACTTTCTACAGTGGTTTCTAATCATATTAATGCTGTTTACAGCATCTATTTTTACTAATCCAGCCCATAGTGCTAAAACAGTACTAGAGACTGATTCACAGCGTGCAGGCAAAAACGTAGAAAATGGAGTTGTGGGTCAGTCTCTACCAGCAAGACCTAAGCCAGAGAAGCTGATAAATAATCTCTCTAAAGAGTTTCCGAATTTCCTGAAAACAGAAGAAGCTACTGCCCTAGAAGAGAAACTCAGAAAATTTAATTTAGAAAGTTCGAATCAGATCTGCATACTAATCATCGACTCCCTTTCAGGTTTAGATGAAAATGATTTTTCTACCCAGCTCTTTAATAAATGGGGCATAGGTCAGGGAGATAAGGATAATGGCTTATTAATATTAATTAAACCTACTCAGAAAGAGGGTGGCAGAAAGGTTTATATAAATGTAGGCTATGGTTTAGAAGCCTCTGTAACGGATCTTGCGGCGAAGCAGGTTATAGAAAAAATTATAATTCCTAATTTTAAGGCTGGAAATATTTACCAAGCTTTAGATGAAGCGACTACAGTGCTGATGAAGCAAGCTCAGGGAGAGTTTAACGATAAGTTAACTGCTAAGACGAATAAATCGCCTTTAATATTTTTAGTATTTTTAATACCATTCTTTTTTATATTATTTAGTGAGCTTTTCCTTTCTAGAACAGGTGAACAGGTAGATATTTCTAAGCGAGGCTATCGAGGGGGCAGTCCTTTTAGTTATTTACCTTTCTTTATCCCTGGACCATTTTCGAATCATAATTCCTTTCGCTCGAATCATTCATCTGGATCTGGCTTTGGTGGGTTTAGTAGCTTCGGGGGCTTCGGCGGAGGATCTTCTGGGGGTGGCGGAGCTGGTGGGTCTTGGTGAGAAGGCACTGTTACCGAACTCCAATTTCTGCGTTTTCGCCTTCCTAACTCACCACTAAATCATCAACTTCAAAATCAGCACCATCAATATTTAAAGTATCCCCTACTTCAGCCCCTAATCTTTTCAATTCTTCAAAAAGACCAATACCTTGGGCAACCCTGTATAAATATCTCAGTGACTCCATTTCGCGAATATTAGTAACTCGCATCTGCCTTTCTAATCTGCCGCAGTGTACTACCCAAGTCACTCCCACACGAGTGCTTACTCTCTCAATAGTAAAGTCACTATCTTCGTGGTCTGTCGCAGACTCGTCTTCGTGAACTAAAACTGGTGGCTGAATAAAGATGATCTTATCGATTTGATCGGAGATATAATTTACTAAATCCGTTAAACCTTCACCAGTAACCGCAGAAATATAAAAAACTTCTAAAATGCGTTTATCAGCAGTCTTTATCGCTGAGAATTTTTCTTTAATATGTTTGAGTTCGTCATCTGGATAGCCTTCTATCTTATTTATAACTAAAACCTGTTTTTTATCAGCTAGTAATTCACTAAAATTAGCTAACTCATGATTTATACGTCTGAAATTCTGCACTGGATCTTGGTAAGTTAATTCTTGGTTAGAATCTATATTCGAAGCAGTAAACCCCCAAACATCGACTAAATGCACTAAAAGTTTAGTACGCTCTATGTGCCTTAAAAAATTATGCCCTAAACCCTTTCCTTCACTGGCTCCTTCGATAAGTCCAGGTATGTCGGCTACTAAAAAGCCGTCACCATTAGGTTTTCTGACTACGCCTAAATTAGGTTCTAGTGTCGTGAAGGCATAATCTGCGATTTTAGGCTTCGCTGCACTAATACGACTTATTAGGGTAGATTTACCAGCATTAGGAAACCCTACTAAGCCTACATCAGCGATCATCTTAAGTTCTAACTCTACTTCTCTTTCTATGGCAGCTTCACCAGGTTCACAGTAGTAGGGAGCATTATTGCGATTAGATTTAAAGCGAGCGTTCCCACGTCCACCCCTGCCGCCTTCAGCTAAAAGCACAGTCTGACCATCTTCTATAAGATCTGCGATTACCTTGCCATCGGCAGTATCTCTCACTACAGTACCAGGAGGCACTTTTATATAAAGATCTTCGCCAGATTTTCCTGTGCAGAGAGATCTAGCACCATTAGTACCATCTTCAGCTTTAAATATAGAGAGGTGCTTAAAATCGAGTAAAGTATTCATCGCTTTATCGACTATTAGATAGACGCTGCCACCCCTGCCGCCGTCACCACCATCGGGGCCGCCATAGGCTACATATTTTTCTCGCCGCCAAGTAGAGATGCCGTTACCACCCTTACCACTAGCAAGTTTGATAACTACTGTATCAACGAACATTTTCTACTAACTTCTTTATTTTATTTAATTCTGGCTGTAAAAGAGAAGCTGGGGTTTCTAATAGAAAGCTGATGCTTTCTGAATATTCAGTCCAGAGTTCTTTAATATTCTGCCTATTTAACGCTAAAATCTCTTTAGACATTTCCACATTACCTTTAGCGAGGCGAGTCATGCCTTTAAAACCCGGTCCTATAATCTTTTCTGCAGCAGGATAGGATTTTACTAAATCAGCTAAGCCGAAACTTAAAAGCATAGGCAGATGGCTAACTACAGCTACTAGGCGGTCATGCGTCTCTACATCAAGCTGTACTATCTCAGCAGCTTTAAGAACATTTGTGATAATAAATTCTAATAATTTAGTTCTTTCACTTTTTTCTTCTAAGATCCAAGTCGACCCCTCAAATAAAGTTGGGAAGCTAGCGGCGTATCCTTCGTGTTCGGTACCAGCCATTGGGTGACCAGCTATAAAATTATTTAAGCCAAGTAATTTAGCTTTTTCACTTATCTTCTTCTTAGTACTAGCCACATCTGTAATAAGAGCATTAGCGAAAGGCTTTTTATCATCAGTGCTAGGCTTCGCGATAATCTTAGCAATCTCATCTAAATCCTCAATGATCTTAGATTGCTCGGAACATAGAAAAATGACATCGCAATCAGCTAGATCATGTATGCTATATTCCCTTTTCTGGCTTTTACTAACGGTTTTCACTTCAGATAAGCCAAGCTCAGCCTGTTTTTCAAGCAGGCACTTCTCTATTGAACCGCCTATCAGACCAAGACCAACAATACCAATTTTTTTACCGTTAAGCACAATTGATATTATCTCATATGTTTCAGTTTTTTAAATTCCCCTCGGTCTATTTGATACACCGCATAGGTAGAATCTACTGGATCACCGTATTTATCAAAGCTTATTTCTCGCCCTAAGCTTTGAAATTTTATAGAATGCATAGCTTCTGGGATGCTTTTGTAATAACCGTTGTGATGGGCTTTAATCGCAGTAAATAAGATTGTAGCTGCGTCATAGCCATATATACCATCTGCACTTATTTTTGATTTGAATTTATTTAATAAAGTTTGGCGATATTGTAAAAACTCCTTGGATTCAGAGTCGATATTCGCCCCAATGATATAAACGCCATTCGATCTATTATTCGTCAGTTTGATTAAGACATCTGAGTAAGTACCATCAGATCCGATAAAAGTAATGTCCTTATGATTTTGTTCATGCAGCTTATTAATTATATTTGCAGCATCTATGTATCCACCAATGAAAATTATAAGCTCGGGATGAGTACCTTTATCTAAAATAGACTGATAAGATTTTTTTGTGGTGATTGATTTATGAAGCAATTTTATTTTAGAGTCTTGATAAATCTCTTTAATACTAGTCTCTACCTGTGCTGATAAATTAGAACTAAATAAAGTCCCATTGTTAATAAGCATTATTGTAGATATCTTTTTAGTTTTCTTTAAATTTGAAATTAAGTTAGCAATAGTTTCTGATTGTTTGTTATCTATCGAAATTGCTCGAAATACTAGGTTATTAGTATTTTTCTGATGTGTAAACCATGGATGGGTAGAACATGGTGATATCTGGACTATATTATGCTTAATATATAATTTTGACGCTTCGATTGTTGTCTGGGAATTAAAATGACCAATGACACCTGTTACTTTTTCACTAATAAAATATTTGGCACATTCTAAAGCTTTATCAATCTTAGAATGATCATCACAGATTATTAATTTAAAATTACGCTGGGGGAAATTACTTGCTGCAAGCTTAATAGAATCCAAAACTGACTGGGCTAATTGAGTATCAATACTAGTAAAAGGTAAAGGTACACCTATTTTAATCTGATCAAAGTCCTCATTTAGACTAATTTCAGCCATTGTCAAAGGTATGAATTTCAGTTTGGTGACAATATTTTGAGCTTCCTTTGACTGTATATATTCAATAAAATTCTGTGGGCTTGAATTAATTACTAAATTTTCTGTTTTATCATTAGAATCTAATTCGTAGAGATAAATATTCCTTCTAAACCGACTATAACCAAATTTCACTGTTTGTTCATTATATTCGTCGGAGTTTTTTTGTAAATCTTTTTCTGGAAAAGAGTTTTTAGCTTTATTTGTAGTGAGTCCTGATCTTAGTATTGATTTTGCAATTAACTTTTTTCTACAATTTTTATACTCAGTATTTTCTAAATTACCTATAAATAGCTGTGAATTGTGTTTTTTTATCTCCTGAGTAAGTTCCTCACTAGATAAAAGTGTCAATTGTCTGTTAACTTTAAATTTCTTAGAAAAATCTTTTGTAATTTCTTTAACAAGTTTTTCATCAATTTTAGTATAAGCTATCTCTAGAGGTTTTAAAGTATCTTGATAATTTGAATTACAAGCACAGAGAAGTAAAGCAATAGTAAAGATAGAGAAAAAAGATAAAACGTTTTTCATTGTGATTATTCAAATATAAGCCTTATAGCTAATATTATTACGAATTAAATCTTAAAACTTGCTAAAATCTTAATCGATGATTAAGTAAATACTTGAAATTTGATAGAATCTTAATCAACGATTAAGTAAATACTTATCTCATGCTCAGATTAGAAGATAAACCAGTTAACAGTACCGACAGGCACTTAGTCGAGCAAACAAGTCCCAAGCCAAGAAAGACTGCTGAACACAGTTCGCTCAAGGAACATCCTCTTCCCGTCACTAACGAGCTTATACCTGTTCTTTCACCGCCGATAGACAAAGATAAGAATTCAATAATATTATGTCAGAGCGATAAAGACAGAGAAACGCTCTCAGAGATTTTTAAGGATAAGAATATAACAGTATTAAGTCAAAGTGAACCAAATTCAGATTCTAAGCTAGATCCTTTAAATTTAACGTCAGAAAATTTAACAGATAATACCCAAATTTCTGAAAAAATAGATCCACTAGAAAAATTTAAACCTTTAGTTGCTTTTATTAATAAAATAAAATTTCCTTTAGCTGGGGCTGGTGCAATGTCCCACCTTTTTGCTGCTAGTGTATCACTTATTAAGTTAATAAAACCAGAATCAAGCTTAGGTCAGCATGAAAATCAGGCTTTAATGGCTGCAAATATTTACTCTAAATATATGAGTTTTATTCCACTTGCTGTAAATTCAGTTAAAAATTTACTTGACCCCAAAACTTTTTGGCGTGGCTTAGCTGAACTCAGTCCCATGTCTAAAATACTCGCTGGGCATGTTTCTAATTTACCTTTTTTTACTGGTGGTATCTGTGCTTACAACGCTTATGAGCGATACCTGAAAGAATTTTTTGAAGCAAATCCACATATAGAGAAGCATGAAACTGACTCACAGAAACGCTTAGATCATCTTTTGGTAATACTAAAAAATACATCAACTATAGTAACTAACTCATTTAAAAATCTTCTTAAAGGAGAAAATTTTCTACAAAACCTTTCTGGAGCCTTGGCTATACCAGGATTTGGGCTGCCTTATTTTTATGGTTTAATTTTTGCAAGGCATGATAAATTAAATCATTTCATACACAAGTTAGTTAGATCTTCTCGCTCTATAGTTGGTCTTGTTGAAGATTTTAGTATGGCTAAAAGCCCTGACGCTATAACTCGTATCTTTGGACGTGTTTTTTGTGCTGAAAGTGGTATGAACAGTATGTCTCCATGGTTTGAGCCGAAAGAAGGGGCTAATCCAAGAGTTGACTTAAGAAACCCTTGGGGTAATTTAGCTGCAATGATCGCAGAAACTGGTAACTTGCTCTATTCTTTAGCACGTGCGGAAGATAAAGAGTTAGCTAATCTAGTAAAAAAAGTATCAGCACCTTTAGCTAAAGTTTCAGACTTTTATCAATCCTTTTTTACGCCTAAACAAGCTACGGCAGCTGCCGCCTAAACTAAATAGGAACTGTAGCTGGCGAATAAGTTCTCCAAAGAATCTTTTAAGCAAAAGGCCCTAAATGCTGCCCTTCAACACTTGCCATTTGTACAGCTTCAACAGCTTTATTATAGTTAAGATCTCTTGGATCTAAACCAAGCTGTGGGCGAGACTGATCTAAGTCATTTTTCATCTGCATAGCAGATTGAGCTACTTGAAATACTGTCATTAAACCTGCTACTGGAAACATTAACTTAGGTAAAAAGCTATTTCCTAATAGCGGTAGTAACGAGGTGATACCACCACCCATGCTCATTTGAGCTGCGATTTGTTGTGGTGTCATATTACCAGTACCTTGCCCAGGCATAATTCCCATACTTGCGTTACGCTGAATTCCACCAGTGATCTGCCCTAATAGGTTAGAGAAAGTTCCGCCTTGCATGCCCATACCCATCTGTGGAGACATTGCGTTATCAAAAGCTCCATTTAGCATACTGCCAGCTAGACCAGAGTTCGTACCATAATAATTGTTCATATTTTGTCCTTTTTTTCCCTTGATTTAATTTAAATAGAATCGTTATAAGTTTCTCGAAATCGTCTGATTTAATTCTCCGTGCATTTGATCGAGTGTTTTAAATATCTTCATTTCGGCTTTAATCGCGGTGTTTAACTGCAGAATCTGAGATAAAGAATAAACAGAATCAGCATTAGAAGACTCTAGGAAACCTTGTTTTAACTGAGTTTCTCCTCTCATGCTACCTATCACTATTTCCCTCATGTCTCCAGCCTCTCGTGTCGGGACATAAAGCCCTTCACCGATATCTTTAAGAGCATTTAAATTAGTAAAAGTAACTAAGTTAATTTTACCGATTACTTCACCCTTAGGATCAGTTAACTCTCCGTTATCATTTAGCTTAATGTCTACGCCAGCTGGAATAAAAACTGGTTGAGAACTTAGTTCCAAACTAAAGCTTTGTCTTTCTGCATTAGATAAATCTGTTTTAGCAGCACTTGTAGAAATCTCATAACCATAAGGCGTCTGTAATCTCCCATCAGCACTTAAACTTAAAGCACCATTGCGAGTGTACGCTACAGTACCATCTGGTAAAACTACTTCAAAAAAACCAGCACCGTCTATAGCGAAATCTAATTCTCTACCAGTTTTGATAGCTACTCCACTCTTAAAATCAGTGGTCTCTACTTTTTTAAGACCTTGCATGGATTCATGGAAGCTAGTTTTTTTAGCTTTATAACCAGGTGCCATGCTCATATTCATGTTACGAACATTTTGACCTAACATTTCCATGTTATGGCCGACAGTGTTATAGGTCTCGTTAGCAAGTATATTAAACATTAATTACACATTTCTTCCATAGGTATCTACTAATGATTTTTCGACCGTCATATTCATTGCCATCATGTTCTGTAAAGTTTCATGATGTCTCTTTAACTCAACTACTTTCATAATGCTGTCTTCAAGGCTTACATTAGATAGTTCTAAATGACCTTGCAGGATTTTAGCTTGCTGACCAGGCATTTTATTGTGATAATCTAAAGCTACTTTGCCAAGATACTGACCTTTAACTCTAATTTCACCAAATCTATTTATATTAATATCTTCAGAGTATTTAATAAGATCTCTGGTTTCTAAATTAGTAGGTCTATCTAAAATAACTAGCTCTTTACCTTCGTGGTTAACTATTTCACCTTCTTGGTTGAGCATGAATCTTCCATCTCTAGTTCTTTCTGGACCATTTAGCCCCTCTACTAAAAAGAAAGCATTATTACCGTCAATCGCTAAGTTGAGAGGATTATTAGGAGTAATGGTGTTAACCCCTTGAGATTCGTCTCTAAATTTATCAGCGTTATAAGGATCTAGTAAAACTGAGTTAGCGAAAACACCTTTAAAACCAATGGTATTAGCATTTTTTATGTTATTTTTAACGATCAAGCCTAAACGATATTGGGCTTCCTCCATACCTCTAAATACAGTCTCTTTACTTCGGGCATAAGAGTATTGTGATCCAAAATTTGGCATATATATACTAAGTAATCCAATCTGGTTAAGTAATGGTTAAAGAAAGGAAAAAATTTAATACTCTTGACCTAGTTAGTAAGTATTCATTACTTGAGACAGGTAATTATCAGCATAAAACTAATGCTTTGCTAAATGAGATATGTGATTTATTTGATTCTAAATGGATATATGTAGAAAATAAATTAGATAATAAAAATTATTCTAATTCTGAATTTAATATATCTCCCGTTGAATTAAAACAGTATATAGTTCAAGAGATTAAAGACTGGGGATTCCTTTATTTAGAGAAATTTGATGAGAATTTTCAAGCAGATATAAGTGAGCTTGCTGAACTTATTAAATTGATTATCAATAATATAGAAGAGCAGGAGAGAAATAATATTATTTTTCGTCTAACTTCAGAGATTAGAAAATCTTTACGCCCAGATATCGCTATTGAAAAGCTTTACCTTAGTTTGAAAGATTATCTACAAATTAAGTCATTCTGTTTTTTACAGAGGGTAGAAAATTCACCAAAGATATTAAAAGCTAATTTCATCATGACCACTCCAGAGGCGAATTTTGGGATTAATAAAGGTGACGAATTCAGTGATGAGGAAATTTTTAATTTAGAAAAATATGCTTTAGAGGATAAAAGTAAATTTTTAAAAGTTTTTGAATCAAAGTTGCGTAATGAAAAGTTCGGTTATTTTTTAATCGATAAATATTCCTCTTGGACTCATACTCAAGATGAGTTAATCATATTATTCGTAGAGCAAATAGCAGTTATACTTAACCAACACAAGCTCAATTCTGAAGTGCTTTCTATAGTGCAAAGAGAATTTCTATTAAACCAAATTACCACTAGGATCAGAGATTCACTAATAGTTAGAGAAATTATTGATTTAGCTGCTTTAGAAGTCGGGCAAATTATGGGAGCTGATTCCTGTGGTATCTATCTCCTAGAAAAGACTTCAATAACGAAAGAGAGCAAACAAGCAATATGGTCATCGCAGCGAAAATATAATTCTTTTATGGAAGCTATGCTTCATTCGAGCTTGCATACTATTTATCACAGTAAATTTGAAAAAATTTCTTGGTGTTATGCAAATTTTAATAAGGAAGGAATCAATAAAGCTATTTATTCCTTTCATCAAGACTATTCTGTAGGAAGCTTTTTAGCCTGTGCTTTAATGGACCATAGTAACAAAAATATTATTGGTTTTATTCTTCTCAGTAGTTTTAATTCAAGTAAAGACTGGCAGGATAAAGATGTAGAACTCATAGAATCCATTTCTCAGCAGTTATCGCTAGCACTTACACAAGCTTCTATCTATCAAGATTCGCAGCAAACTAAAAAACAAATGGCTTTATTGCATCAATTGAGCATTGATATTAGAAATACTTTGGAGATTTCTGTGGTGCTTGGTAGCATTGCAAGAGGTTTAGGTGAAATATTAGGAGTAAGTCGGTGTTTTGTCAGAAGGCTTGCTGCTAATCATAAAATTATTAAAACGGAAGAAGAATATACACTGGAGAGCGTTGCACCTTGTGCTGATATAATTTTTGGTTTCGAAAAAAGATGGATATCTTCTCTTTTAACTCTAAGTAATTTAGACAAAAACACTGAAGTGCTGAATTTTCAAACTCTGCGTAATGAGTTTCGAGATGAAGGTGAAACTCTTCTTAAAATCACCGATTCATTACAGATGAAAAGTTATCTATCTGTTCCATTAATTTCTCAGGGTAAATTACTAGGAACTATAACCGTTCACCAATGTGATCGAGAGAGAGAGTTTTCAATAGAGGAGATCAATTTTATTTTGCAAGTAGGTTCTGAAGCTGCAGTTGCAATTAAGAATGCTGAACTCTTCGATACCATAGACAAGATGAGTAAAACTGATCCAGATACTGGTTTGTATAATAAAAGATATTTCAATACTGTAGCTTTAACTGAAGTTCAAATCGCTAAAGCTAATCAAAAATCTATTTCATTAATGATGCTGGATTTAGATTATTTGAAATCTATTAATGATAATTTTGGGCATGAAGCTGGTGATGAAGCGATTATTATTATGTCTGAAGTTTTAAGTAAAACTTTAAGGCACACACCTCTTAATGAAGTGCAAAGAAGGGTTTCAGATTTAGTAGGTAGATATGGCGGTGATGAATTTATAGTTTTATTACCTAATACAGACTTGGAATCAGCTTACCAAGCGGCTACTAGAATTAGGCGTAATCTTAGTAAAGCTAGGCATAGTGCCTGGAATCAGCCACTCACCTGTAGTATCGGTATAGCAGGTATCCCAAATGATGCCTATGATTTTAATCAATTGAAAATTAAAGCAGATCAAGCTCTTTACCTATCTAAGAAAAAAGGCAGAAATGCTATAAGTACATCTAGGGAAATTTAGATGGACGATATAGCTTCGATAATCACCCCAACGGGAATTGCTGCCGTGGCAGCGATTCGTATTAGTGGTCCTAATAGCCATAAAATTATTCAAAAAATTTCCAGTCTAAAAGAACAAGATTTAATCCCAGGGACTTTTAAATTAGCCTGGATAATTGATTATAAGGCGGACGAAAACGCAGAGGACGACGAAAACGCAGAAATTGGAGTTCGTGAGCAGTGCCAGAAGGTGGATCAGGCTTTGGTGCTGTGCTTCAAAGCCCCAAAAAGCTTTACTGGTGAAGATGTGATAGAAATACAGTGCCATGGTGGAACGTGGCTAAGTAAAAAGATTTTAAGCTTAGTACTTGAAAATGGAGCAAGACTCGCTCAGGCTGGGGAATTTACTGAACGAGCGATTTTAAATAAAAAGATTGACCTCAGTCAAGCAGAAGGTATACTTGATCTAATTCATTCTCGTGGTGAGCTTTCGAGCACTAATGCACTTAAGCTTTATTCTGGAAATTTAGGTAAGCGAATACAAGAGTTAAGGGTGGAGTTATTAGGGATTTTAGCGGAGTTAATTGCCTGTATAGATTTCCCTGATGAGGTTCCAGAATATTCAAGAGAAGTTTTCAGTCAAAGATTATATGAAATTATTGATGAAGTTCAGGAGATACTTAAAAGTGAGAAGTCTGGTCTTATTCTCAGAGAAGGTTTTAAGGTAGCTTTAGCTGGAGCACCGAATGCGGGTAAATCTAGTTTATTAAACGCAATGCTAGAAAGCGACAGAGCGATAGTCACGGATGTAGCTGGAACGACAAGAGATGTTATCGAAGAATCTATAAATTTAAATGGCTTAACAGTAGTATTTCTTGACACTGCTGGTATTCGCAAGAGTGAAGATAAAGTCGAGCAGATAGGTATAGGTCTGAGTAAAAAAGTAATTCAGGAAGCAGATTTAGTACTGTGGTTAGAGGATTTAAGCTCAGAGACTGCTTTCACTGTTCAGGGTGACGAAAGTACAGAAATTTTATTAAACTTAAAACCAGAGAAACTTCTTAAAATTGGTACTAAATTAGATTTAGTTGAGGTGGGCGAAAACGCAGAAATTGGAGTTCTGCTACACGCCCATGATATTTTAATTTCGACTAGTAATGATATTAATGTAAAAGAACTTAAAGAGCTAATATTCAGTAAAGCAAACCCTGAACTGAAAAAGGTTCATGATATTAATGCAGTTAGTATTAATACTAGACAGGCAGATCTTTTAAGGCAGTGCATTAATGAATTAAAAAAGGCGATTAATGCAGCACAGGATAATCTAGCTCATGATTTCTGGACTATAGATTTAAAAGCAGCGATAGCTAGGCTCGGGGAGATCACTGGAGATGATCTCAATGAAGAGATTTTAGATACTATGTTTAGTCAGTTTTGTATCGGGAAGTAACCGTGGGACCAACGCCGAAATTGGAGTTTGCGAGCAGTCCCATGCTAACATGAAAATATGATTTTTGCAGGCATGTGGAAAGGTGTGGTCTTAGGTTTTGCGATGTTAAGCTTTGTTCTTGTTATGTTTCTCACAGTCTTTTCTAAGGTTATGCCAGGAATTAATGATGAAGGTGAGGAGATATCTCCAGAGGAGATGTAGTTAAGCTGAGCTTTTTTTCTAAGTCTAAAAGCGCAGTGTAAGTCGGTAGTATATTTAAAGAATTTTTGATCTGAGATTCTCTTTCACTGATGTAATTGCTCGCAAAATCAATAGCTGACTGCATATCCGCTTCTACATAAATTTCAGTGCTTTTTGCTCCAGCATATTTAAGTCTTAAAGCCATATCGTAAGCTCTTCTTCCAGAGCAGACATAGTTAACTCGTGACTGATTGGACTGCTCACAAGCTTCATTCTCTGTGCTTGCGTTATCCTTTTGATTTTGCTGTATTAAAGCTTCAAAATCAGCATCCCATAACCAAGATACATCTCTGCCGTCAGCATAATTATCATTAATAATAATTAGATATAAAGAATTTTTATCATTTTTCACCAGATGAAGCACTTCAGAGCAGCCTTTAGGATTTTTAATCAGATAAATATTAGACTCTACGCCGTTTATATTGATAGTCTGTGAACGCCCGAAGGCACCTCTATAAAGAGTCAAACCTTGAGCTACTTTCTCTAAACCAGTTCCAGCTGCAAGAAACACTGATGCTGCGAGCAAAGCATTATAGACATTATATACACCAGGTAAATTTAGAGTAACTTCAATGCTTTCGCCTCTAAAAATTAAATCAAAAACGCTGTATTTAGTTTCTAGAATCTTTAGCTTTCCTGTTATAAGCTTATTTTCGTTTACTGCACTAGCTTTATCTAAGTAGTTTTCTTCAAAAAAAGAGCTATCCTTATCAAGGACTTTCTCTGAACTGAGTTTCAAAGCTTCATTAGTAATAAGTCTGAAAAAATAGATATTATCATTAGTTTTAGTTGAGATAGATCTTAGTTTAATATCGTCATAATTTAAAATTAAATTAAAATCAGTCTCCGAATCAGCTAGTTTGAGAGCTTCTTCGAGCAGGTTTTTGGTAGCATCTATTTCCCCGAAGCGATCTAGTTGATCTCTGAAGATATTTGTAAAGGCAAGAAAATTAGGTTTAATATGTTTAACGACTGTCTTTAAAGCAGCTTCATCTACTTCTAGAATGAAATCTGCTTCAGCGAAATTTCCGCGAAAATTACAAAAAGCAGTAGCAATGCCATAATAGAGATTCGCTCCTAGTCTATTGCTGATAAGATTTTTCTTGTTCTGAGTTACTTCATAAATGGAATCGATTAGACCTACGCTAGTCGTTTTACCATTAGTGCCAGAAACCATCACTTTAAGTGCATCTTGCCTAGATAGAATATCTTGATTAGCCTGTAATAACAGTTTTGGGAAAAGTTTTAACGCAACTCTGCCAGGAAGGCTACTGCCATTACCTAATTTGAAAAATTTCAGTAAATAAATACAAAGGCGAGCAGAGAATATAGCAAGAGATTGACGCATTATTTTAATTGCTTTGTGAAACACCTTTAATATGTGCAAATAGAGCTTGCATCTTGTCATGAGATTTAATACCAGGAGTATCTTCTATGCCAGATGATAAATCTACCATGCGGGTCTCTGTATACTCCACAGCTTCGTCTAAATTCTTAATGTTAATTCCTCCAGCTAAAACCATCTTCTTTTCAGGAAGTACTGCTTTTGCACAATTATAGAGATACCAATCAAAACTAGCTCCAGTACCACCAAGTTGGTTTGGATCTGAGGATTTAGTATCTAATATAAAATAGTCAGCGGAATTAGGGTCTATGGATAGGTCACTGATAGACCTTTTATTTTCGACATGGATAACTCTAAAAACACCCATGCCACGTTCACGTACTTTAACGTAATCAGCATCAGTGATGGTGGGATTTGTGATGTAAGGCTGAATAGAATTGATATTAAGAGACTTCGCTGTTCTGATTATACTTTGTAGATCAGTATCTTCAGCGAGAAGTACGCATTTATCTCTAAGGCTTTCGGGCATTCGTTGTACTATATCTTTGATGTCTATAATATCTATAAAACGTTTGGAGCGCTTAATGTTATTAAAGCCTAAAAAATCGGCTCCTAATTTCAAGGACATGTAAGCATCTGCTAAATTTGTTAGACCACATATCTTAATTCGTAACATTCGGAAACACCGTATTCAATTTACCAAAAAATTGTGACATCCTATCATGAGATTTATAGACCGAATGCTGAGATTCAAATTGTATTGAAAGATCAATTAAACTAGGTTTGCAAACTTGAATAAAAGTAAAGATACTTTCTAGGCTTAGTTCACCGCTAACGCCATAAAAATCTAAAGGCATGTTTGACTTAATTTCGTTGAATATATCTCTAACTATCCTTGCAACTTTGTAATTACGAGTAAATCTATCTACCTTCGAAACGAAAGTAGGTCTAATATCGAAAATTGCATAATCATAGGCATCTTGGCTCAAATTAACATTGAATATATCAGCAGAGCTGGTTAGATATTCGTATTGGAATATGCGAATACCAGATTTGCGCATTTTAATTACATCTGTGGTTTTGACATTAGGGTATCTTGGCTGTGCTGCACTAATGTCAGCCTTTCTCAAAACTTGCATTAAAGTATCATAAGAGCCAGAGTCAGTAGATAGAACTAACTTGTTTTTATGATTTTGGGGGATTTCAGCTGTAATCGTAGTAATCTGTGAGAAATCTAAATATTTTTTCGAGGTTTTTACATTTTCAAATGAAATGTAATCAGCACCTAACTCTAAAGCGGCCCTTGCGTCTTCAGCGGACATTATTCCAGATATTTTTATTTTAGGTCTCACTCAACTTTAGATATTTTAGTTTATTTTTTCTTAAATACAAAATAAACCTGTGCTTTTATTTTATTCCTAGATTTATTCAACAACTCGGATTATTCCACGTTTATATCTTAAGAAATCATCACATATACCTAACTTCTCTATAATTGATGAATTGATCTTTTGTCCAGGAACTAAAAGTGGGAAGCCTGGTGGGCATGGGGCGAATAATTCGGCACAGATTTCACCCAGAGATTCTTGATAAGGTAGTTCTCGAAAAGGATGAAAATAAGCTAATTGTGGATTTAGTGTTTGATCTGGAAATGAAAAAAAATCTAGTACAGGTGAGGCTACTCTGAGATTAGTCGCATGAAATTCCGTTAGAGCTGCATTTAGAAGATCTATATCTTTTTCATTGTGATAAGGACTGAGAAAAATAGTTATAGATTTACTTGATTTTTTTTCGATAAAAATATTTTTCTTTTCAAGAAAGACATCTAATTCTTCAGCTGTAGCATTCTGAATTACTATGCGAAAGTAATCATCATTATTTGCGATAAGACAGTTGGTTGAAATCTTTTCCTGGAATGCTTTTACTCTTAAGTATAATTCTTTAGCTTCTTGCGCGTAATACTGGACAGACTCTAAAATGCTCTTCAGGATTAGGTAGCTTGGACTAGTAGTCTGTAATAATCTTAAAGCAGCTTCATAACAAGATGCTGGGATCTTAGAATGCATACTGATATGAGCTACCGCAGATTGAGTTAAAGCGCCAAGAGTCTTATGTAATGAGTGAATCACGATATCTCCAACCGTTTTCAAAGCACCCTGCGGCAAATCACCACTGAAATAGTAATGTGTACCATGTGCCTCATCAATAATTAGAGGCAGGGTTAGCGATTTCAGTGAGTTTAAATCGCTATAAAATCCATCGTAGCTAGGGTTGGTTAAAACTAGACCTGCATAATCATCTTCTCGACTGCTTAGGAAATCTTTTAATTCTGCTACAGAGAGTTTTAGTCCAGTATAAAGGTCTAGATTATTATCATAATTAAGTTCTAGCCATTCCACATCAAAGCCAGCAAGAATAATTCCACTGACCACAGACTTATGAACATTACGTGCTACTAAAAGTGGTTTTAATTCTAGATTACTCTGTGAATAATAAAATTTTAAAGCTAGAATAGCAGCCTGCAGGCCAATACTAGCCCCATTCGTTAACAGGAAAGATTTTTTCGCGGAGAAGATTTCACTGAGATATTCTTCCGCGTTTTTTAAAGTAGAAGATGGATACTGAAGGTTATCAAGCCCAGATAATTCTGAAAGATCATTAGGGTAGTCTGTTCTACCGAGATGCATTGGCGTATGAAATGGTACTCGATTGAGTTTCGAGTATAAGTAAATATTTTTGATTAAATCTTTATCTGAGAACATCTATTCCGTGGTAGATTTTTTATTATGGATTATCAAAGTATAAAACGTGAGACTAAAGCAGATATTAGAAGTATCTGTAATACACATGGTCTAATTAACCCCCTAGATCTTCAAGGAATGTCTTATTCCAGTATCTCTAATTATGTGCCAAGTGTTATAGAAAACACACCAAGAGGTGAAAGAAGTTTTGATCTTTTTTCTAGATTACTTAGAGAGAGAATAGTATTTTTAACTTCTGAAGTGAATGATATTGTTGCAAGTATTTTTGTTGGACAGTTGTTACTATTAGATTCAGAAGACTCTAGTAAAGATGTTTATATGTATATCAATAGCCCAGGTGGTTCTGTTACAGCTGGACTTGCTATGTATGACACCATGCAGCATATAGGTCCAGATGTAGCGACTTTCTGTATGGGACAGTGTGCGAGCATGGGTGCTTTTCTTCTAAGTTCTGGTACTAAAGGTAAGAGAATGGCTTTGCCTCATTCTAGAGTTTTAATTCACCAGCCTTTAGGTGGTGCTCAGGGACAAGCTTCTGATATTAAAATTCAAGCTGATGAGATCTTAAGGATGAAGAAAATGTTGAATGAGATTCTTGCCGCTAATTGTAATCAGGATATTGAGAAGGTTACCAAAGATACTGATAGGGATTATATAATGGCTGCTGAAGAGGCTAAGGAATATGGTCTGGTGGATAGAGTAGTAGCTAAGAAACCTGCTAATATTAATCCAGAAAACTAATTTCCGAGTAATTCTTAATGTCTAAAACTAATGGATTGTTGAAATGTTCCTTCTGTGGAAAGAGTCAGGATCAGGTTAAAAAGCTTATAGCTGGCCCAGGTATTTATATCTGTGATGAATGTATAAGTCTTTGTCTTGAGATTCTGAAGGATGAAGGTATTATAGAAGTGCCAGCCGCTACTCTTGTCGCAGCGGCTGTTTTAGAGAATACTTCTGTAATAGGACTAGATCCCCATAAACTGCCTAAGCCTAAAGAAATTAAAGAATATTTAGATGAGTATGTTATCGGTAACGATTTAGCGAAGAAGACCTTATCTGTAGCGGTTTATAATCACTATAAACGTATAAATCATAATAAGGGAGCTGCTCCTAATGATTCTATTACTATAAATAAATCTAATATACTGCTTCTTGGGCCTACTGGTAGCGGTAAGACTTATATAGTGGAAACGTTAGCTAATTTTCTAAAAGTTCCTTTCGCTATGGCAGATGCAACGACTATTACTGAATCTGGTTATGTCGGTGATGATGCTGAAAATATGTTACAGAGGCTTTATCAGAATGCTGGTAATGACTTAGCTAAAGCCGAGATGGGCATTATTTATATAGACGAGATAGATAAAATTTCTCGTAAATCAGAAAATCCTTCTATCACTAGAGATGTTTCTGGAGAAGGGGTTCAGCAGGCATTATTGAAGCTTATAGAAGGTACTAAAGCGAGTATTCCAGCTCAAGGAAACAGAAAGCATCCGCATGCTGAGATGATAGAAGTTGATACTCATAATATTCTATTTATTTGTGGTGGTGCTTTTGTAGGATTAGAGCAGATTGTAGAAAAAAGAAGACAGAAATCTAATATTTCTGTTGGCTTTGGTGCTGAGAGTTTAGATGAAGATCAGCGTAATAAAAGGCTTTCAGAAGCTTTTAAATATACAGAACCAGAAGATTTAGTGCATTTTGGTATTATTCCAGAGTTTGTAGGTAGAGTACCTGTTATCGCGAGCTTAGATGCACCTGATACTGAGACTTTAAAATTGATTTTAAATAAGCCAAGGAACTCTTTAGTTAAGCAGTATCAGAAGTTATTAGAGTTTGATGGTATAGAACTGGAATTCACAGATGAAGCCATAGAGAGGATCGCGAAGAAAGCTCAGAAACGTAAAATGGGTGCTAGAGCTCTGAGAAGTATTATCGAAGAGATTATGAAAGATATAATGTTTGAAGCCCCATCACTAGAAGGCTTACAGAAAGTGACTATAACCGAAGATATGGTAGAGAACTTGAAATTAGCTACTGTAACCGATTTGAGTATTAAGAAAGCTGCTACGGCTTAATCATGCCACCGCTGGAGCAGCTTTAGGGGAAAATATACCCATAATGCTTTTAAGAATATTATTGCCACTGGTTAATAAATTTGAGAATAATCCTGCTTGAGAATTGTTATTAGGACCCTCTGCTTTTTTGCCTGTTGCTGGTTTTTGAGTAGTAAGATTTTGAGTTGCTTGGCTTGTTATTGGCTTACTTGTATTTAAAGCTTGTTTAATATCTGTATTTTTCTGAGCATTTATTGGTTTTTGAGCAGCATTCGCTTCATTCTTAACATTAGTAGTAGTTTTTTTAGTAATATCTTTGATAGCTTCTGGACCTGCTGCTTGAGTAGTGCCATCGCCGATGGCATTTATTCCTTGGGATAAAGCTTTAGTTACAGTTTCACCTACATTAGCTAAAGCCTTTTCAATTAAAACGTCAGTTAGTTTTAAATAAGCCACGTTTCCGTTTTGTAAAGCATCAGTAAAGAAATTACCGAATTGCTTTAAGAATTTAGGATCGTAAATATCACCAAGACCTTTTACAAGCTCATTAATTACAACCTTTATGTTGTCATCGGCAGTATTAATACCAACTTTACCCAAGCCAGCTATTAGCAACTTTGCAACACCCTCACCACCACCGATTTTGTTAGTAAGTTTAGAAATAAGTCCAGTTGGAATTACTTTATGAATTAAGTTATATGCCTGATCTGCAAAACCAGGTGCTAATCCTGAAAACATATGATTTGTCACAAAATCTAAACCTTCAAATGGTTTCAAAATCGGAAAGTGAAGTTGACGAATGAAGAGAGCCAAAGGCTTTCTTAATGGAGCCGTAACTTGTTTTAAGGGGTCCATAAAAGGCAGATCTTTTGCTAGGCGTGATAAAGCTTCGCCAGCGTCTCTTGAGTCATGATTTGGATATTCTTCAAAACTATCGGCGTGTGTAGGAGCATGCATCAAAGACTTGCTAAGAGAAGCAACAGAAGTCATGCTTTTAAGTAGGTTGTTTATCAATAAGTCCTTTGCTAATAATTCTAGTTAATGTATATACAGTATGATAGCAGAATATATTAATTTTTGACTATCTTTAAGGGGATATGAATCTTACTAAATTTACTTGAGCTGGAAGCTTTTTTTCATCATAATCATCTAAATTAGCGACACTAACTGTGATTTTTTTTAGCATAGGATCTTCACTTAATTTAATTGGATAAGGGTCTGCGGGAAGATTCGTTAAAGGGTCTATAGATTCTATCTGAACTTTAACTAAAAATTTACCGTCTTCTATAAATTTAATACTGTTTAGTGGCGAATAAAAACTTTCTAAGTCGGTAGAAGAATAATCTTTAGAGATTAATTCTTCCATTTTAGTCATAGCTTTATAATAAAGTTTCGATCTTTTTAATTCCTTTGTATTTTGAAAAAGATTGAGCGAGAAAAAATTTATAATGGCGTAGATAACTATAGTAATAATTAGCAATGAGACTAATAATTCAGCGAGAGTCACACCTGTATTGGATCTTGAAGACCATTGTATACCTAGATTTTTGAGGTTTTCGCCGTCTTTATGTCGATTTTCTCTAGTGGACTTCACTAAAATTTATGCTCCTGAATTTTTGTAATTTTTTTAGTACCTGTCTGTACTACGAAAGGTAAATCAAAAATAGTTTTCTGAATCTCTTTTAAATTATATTCAATAAAACCCTCAGCATTTATTTGAATGCTAGAGCCACTTCTAGGTGACTTGACGATTACGGCACCAGTCATTTCAAAATTACCGCTAATTTCCAGTTCACCAATAATATAAAGCAGACCTCTAAATTTACTTACAGCCTTTTTAGTATCACCAGAAATTTTTACTTTCCCGCCCTCTGGATTGCGCCCTGCTTCAGTGGTGTCAATAATTAAAATCCCTTGTCCAATAAGAGGGGAACTCGTAGAGAATGATCTACTGCCGTTAATAATATTTAGACCGAAAAATTCATTAGGATCAAAGTATTCTTCTAATTGTTTTTTAGCAAACCCAGTTAATTTTGCAATATAACCACCAGGGCTTTGATCTTTAGAATTTCTCTTAAAGTAATTTAAAAATAGTATATCTGCAAACACAATATTAGTAAGCTTCTGAAAACCATTTATATTTTCAAGACTTAACCAAGAGTAGTTAGGTGTTAAATGTAATTCCGCATCTTTTTCAGATATAGCTTCAGTGCTAATGACAGCTGGAGTGAACTGTACGAAACGATCTCGAATAAAATGTGGCTGTTTAAAACCAGGTGGCTCTAGCGAAATAATATTTTCATTTACTTCTTTAACATAAGCAAAGTCTGTCAGGGTCTCAAAAGAGCCCGAGCTAATCACAGAAACAAAAGAAGATTTTTTAAAATTCTGTAATAACCTTGTTCCGCTAAAAGACGTAACACCCTGCAAGTCAAAGCTTTCAACTACGGCTGAGCCATCTAATTTAATCTTAGTCTTATCATCATCTTCTTCATCTTTGTTATTTAAACTAAATTCATTTCTAAATTCGATGAAGCTATCTCCCTTGATAATGGAGTCTTGTAGGATTGCAGATGCCGATTCTATACCTTTAATTTTAAAGTCTTTAGAACTGAAATCTACCTCGGTGTTTGCAGTTAAGGCTGCTGATATCTGAGGAACAGTACGTCTTACTATCGCAGATTCCTTATAAGTAATGCCGCTTACGGTAGCGATAGATTCTAAAAGCCATACAGTTTCTAGATCAGAGTTAATTAAATTAAATGTTCTTTTCACTGTAGGGCTGCCAGCTGAGCTAGGTTGAGCATTATTGTCAGAATTACCTGGTCTTCCAGCCTGCTCATCATCTTCGAAATCTGGATCAAAAGCCCAAGGCAAGTTAGAGAGAGAATTTGCTTGTAATAAAGTTAGCTGGGTTGAAAATATTCCAGTATTGGGTTCAAGATCATTTTCACTATTAGGTTTAGCTTTTACATTTATCGCCCATGAATTACTTTGACCACCTTTATTAAAAACACTAATGGTAAAAGGGTTATTTAATGGGAGATTTCTGGCATTTAGATTAAGTAGAATTTCAGTATCGCTAAAGCTTAAAATATCGAATTGAAGACCACTTGCTTCTGAAGCAATAATCGGTGCTTCACCATCATGACTGAGATTTTTACCTTTAATTTTTACAGCACTCAATTTATCGCTATCATAAATTTCAACTAATTGAGATAACTGTTTGTTTTCACCCTGAGTATAAATGTTGTAAATCTGTGGGGCATCGTGCTGTGAGCTTTTCTCTGGCAGCACGTAAAAATTACTTTTTTTACCAGAGAGATTTAAATTATAAGTTCCTGGTTTAGCTTTTTCATTAATAGCTAAGGTTAAAGAATAAGCTGATTGAGCTTTTTTTATTATTTCAAGATCTGGAGTGGTAAATTTAGCTGAATCAAGATCTAAATTCTCTCCATCTAGCTGTATATCGACTATCTCACTTGGATAAGCATAGTTTGGATTAATGGATCTTAAGATGGGTTTAGATTTAAGAGAAAAATCAAGATCTGGTCCACCAAAGTATTCTTGAAGAATATTTCTTTGTTTGAGATTTACTTTAACTTTATCTGCGATTTTAATTTTCAGACCAGGTTTGAAATGAGAATATTTAGGGATTTTTATAATACCTAAATATTGAATATTAACTTCTGGTAACGGTAAATATAATTCTTCAATGCTAGGAGTAGTAGTAGTAGTTCCTGGTGTTGATTGGGAAAGGTTCGCTCTCTCTGCTTTATCCTCGGCAAGCAATTCATTGTAGCGATCTTGGTTAATTATGTCTCCAGCTTGGATATTTACAAAAAATAATTCGTCATCGAAATAGTTTAAATAACGTGGCTGAATTTCTAAGATTGAATCTTGTAAATCTTCTTCCTCGCCTTCATCTTCCTCCTCTTCACTGTCATTTGCAAGATTTTTATTTTCATCAGCGAAGTCATCGTCATCATCGGCTGACTCATCTAGTACATCTGAATCTGGTAGTGTGCGAGTGTTGAGCATTGCTAAAGCCCTTTGGTTAGCTGATTCTGCAAGATATTTGGCTTGAAGAGAGTAAAGTGATTTTACACTAAACTCATTATTACGCTTACCAAAATAATAAAGAACTGAAAAAAGGGCAGCAAAAAATAAAGCTACAAAAAGAGCATAACTAAGAGTAAATCCTTGGTCTAATCTTCGCACTATCTAGTAAAATGCCTTTATCGCTGAGAGAGGCAGAAGTATAACCACTCTTGAAATTTTACTGGTTCATCCTCCATTAAAGCATGTGATGACCACTTAAACAATTCAAAATTTGAATCTTTAGTTTTTTCATGAAGAGCGTATATTAAGTGTGCTGGTGAAACGAAATCAAATCTACCAGCTGCAAAAAATATTTTCTGCTTTAGGCGAGGTACTTTTCTAAAGGAATTCCAGCTTTTAACGTGCTTAAATATTTCCCTTAGTACCTGAGCATCAGTAGTTATCGAAGATTTATAGCGTGGTCTTAAAGGAGTTTTTTTAAAAAAATCCAAATGAGCTTGAATAAAATAAAGTGGTTTACCAAGCAGTGCTCCAAGAAAAAATTTAATCGGTAAAATCAATTTAGCTGGCAGGCAGATTAAAACTAGCCTGCTAACTAAATCAGGATAACGCTCTGCAAGATAAATAGCGACTAAACCGCCAAAGCTATGAGTAACGATAGTGATCGGGCCTGTTATGTTTAAATGTTTTAATGTCTCTATAGTATCGTGTACATGTGTGTCTATGTCTAAACGTACTTTCTCTGAAGGCTGTATTAAATTCTGTGTATCACCATGTCCGCGTAAATCAAAAGCTAGGCAGTGAAAGCCTCTAGAAGCGATGAAATTGAGTTCATTCAGCCATACACTAGCATCACTAGCACTACCATGAATGAAAAGCACAGTGTGATTCTTTCTTTCGCCTCTTTCGTAGTAATGTAAAATCATCCTAGACTAATTTTATTGGAAATAATTTTAATAATATTCACTATACTTCCTTAAAATATATATTTCCCGATAACGTTATGATATTAAACTCTTATTATGGGAAAGTCTATACAAGGAGCGATTTTCATCTCCAAGGAATCTATGTTGCTGGCAAATAAAGCCAAATCTATCACTGAGTGTTTTGGGATTGATTTTAGTCAATCTAGGTTTATTAATGCTGAAGATTCTGGCTCTTGGTTTTATCCTCAATATGGTATAGATAAGCTTCTTAGTTCTTTTTGGGGAATTAAAACTAGATCACGTTTAATAGCCGTTAGTAAAAATGTAAATGATGAAGAGTGGAGAGGCTTAGTTTCTGAATGGGATAGTTATACGGCTTCTCCCGGGCATTTCAGGCTGAGTAAAAAACTTGTTTTTAACTTACTTCGATATGCACTTGGTTTTAGAAAAGATGATTTTAATTTAGCTCAATTAAGTGAATTAGAGCTGAAAATTTTCGAGAGTTTTTTCCTTGAAATGGAAAAGCACTGGAAGAATCAGTGGCGTATTAGTGATCCTAACTCTTCTGGTGCGAATGACTTTTTAATTTGGGTAATTGAGTTTGAAAACGGTGATACTGCTAATTTAGCGATAAGTGTTCCTCCAGGATTAAGACCTAAAGAATATTTAGATTCAGCTGATTATCAAGTAGATCTTAATCATTTAATTAACGAATTAGATTTCCGAGTTCCAATGGATATAGTGGTGGGTAAAACCAAACTTAATCTATCTGATCTAAAGAGTTTAGAGGAAGATGACATCATTTTTCTAGAGAGAAGCTCAATTGATAAGATGTGGTGGGAGAGAAATGACTTTGAAAATCTATACATAAATATTGATTTGCCTTCCCGTGATGATGAGGAATGGGTAGATTTATATTATGATGATATTGAAGTACCAAGTATGCAAAATAATAATTCACTAAGTGATGATACTGATCTTTTAACAGACCTTAATATTGAGCTTACTGCTCAATTTAAATCAGTTAATTTACCGTTGAAAAAAATCATGGAGCTTAAGGATGGTGGAGTAATTCCTCTTGGGCTTCTCTTAGATAGTGAGCTTATTTTAATTGCTGCTGGTAATAAGATAGTAGCTAAGGGTGAATTAATAGTTTTAGGAAATCAGTTTGGTTTAAAGATTAAAAACACTAGAATTAAATCTGATAGAGTCGGAAACTCTTCTTCTGATGGATTTACTCAATCTTCACCGAAACATCCAGTTAATCAGAGTCAAGCTGCAAGACCTGCACCACAGCAAATGAGACAGGTTCCTCAAGCTGCTAAGGAAGAGCGCTTCGTGGAAATTGATGAAGAAGCTTTACTGCAAAAAGAATTAGAGGAAGTGGGTTTAGATCCAGATGAGTTAGATGAACTTGGCGAGCTTTATTAGTAGGGGTCAAGTTTTTGAAGTTTCGTCTCCTTTATAGATTTTATAAACCAGTCTTAATAATAGTTTTACTGTTTAGTAGCTTTTTGTTGAATGCTTGTAGTCGTTTGACTGTTAATAATCAAGCTTTAAAAGTAAATTTAGCTTATTCAGAAGAGCAAGCTGCCCTTGTCAGAGAAATTATAAAAATTAATCAACGGGATAAAAGATTCCGAAACATAAATTTTATAAAAGTAGAACAGAGTAAGGCTCTTAAACTTCTCAAGACTAATGCGGTTGATGCTTATCTCGGAAGTATGTTAGATGAAAGTTCTGGGTCTTATTTAAACAAGAATCTTATTGCTAAAGATGGGATTGTCATAATCGTAAATCCACGAAACCCAGTGAGAAACATAGACTTAGATATGTTTTCTGAGATCTTCCTCAAAGGTATTAATAACTGGAAAGTACTAGGGCTAGAAGATCAGGCGATTATTTTTATTAATAAAAATAATACTAATGAGAATCGATTATTTCTTGAAAGTTTTTTCAATAAACCTGTTATCCAAAATTCAACTAATCAGTTTGAAGTAAATAATGATAATGAAGCTATTGATTTAGTACAGCAATACGAGCACAGTATTTCATATATAAGCTTCTCCTCAATTACGAATCGAGTTAATACCGTTCATGTAGATCATATCGCCCCAACTCAATTAAATATTAGTTCTGGAAATTTTCCAATTTACAAACCCATATCAATTTATCAGTCCGATAAGCTTTTAACTCAATCTAATAAAAGGAACCTGATAGAGGACTTGTTGAATTACCTTTGGTCAGCAGATGCTATACCAGTTATCAAGTCAGCAGGTTTTATACCTCTTTCAGTAGCTGAAATTGAAGTAATAAAATATGAAAGTTTACCATTAATACTTGGAGTTTCAGCTCCGCTCTCAGGTCCATATGCTGAATTAGGTAGAGCGATAGTAAATGGCGCTAAAATCGCAGTTCTGGAAGCTAATGAAAATAAACTAAAAAATCACAAGAAAATAGAATTAATTATTTGTGATGATAAAGCAGAAGTGAGTAAGGCGCTTGATTGTGCGAATATGTTTATCAAGAATAAAGCTTTTGGAGTAGTTGGGCACTTGAATTCATTAATCTCAATAGAGGCTTCTAAGCTTTATATGGAGAATAATATTATACAAATCAGTCCAGGCTCTTCTCATCCTTGGCTTACAGAAACTGAGGAGGCTAAAGGTAAAGTCTTTAGAACTATTAATATAGATGAAAATCAAGCGGAGAAAATAGCTAGTGCAATTTCAAAATTAGAAAATCAAAAGAAAGAAAGGATATTAGTTTTACACAATGGAACAATATATGGCTCACATTTAGCTGCACTTATAGAGAATTTTATTTTAAGATATTTAGGTAAAGATGTCACAGTACAGAGTCAAAGCTTTAATATTAATGACTCAAGATATCATTTGCAGTTAAAAAGTAGTATCCCCGATATCATAGTTTTTATTGGTGAATATGCTGATGCTGCTCAAATGTTAGTAGACTTAGCTTTAGATAATAAATCAGGTATAACTTTTTTTGGAGCCGATGGTAATTTTAGTAAGCGATTTATTGATTTAGCAGGCTTAAGAGCGGAAGGGGCTTATATTATAGGCTGTAATTTAGATCAAACATCACCAAGCTATAAATCTTTTGAGAAGCGTTACCAAGAGCTATTCCACTCTAACATAAGTTCATTCTCGATTTACAGTTATGATGCTAGTCGAATTTTAATGAATTCTGTTCAGATATTAAATCAAAATGAGACGGAGACTGGTAAAAGTCTAGGTGAAATTATTGGTGAGAGTAAAACAGAGAGTTATTGTGGTGAAATTAGCTTTAATGAGAAGGGAGACCCTCAGCAATCTCGCTTAGCTGTTTTTAGAGTTAAAAATGGTAAGTTTGTTAAGACTAATCTTTAAGAGATTGATGGAAAATGAAATTTTTCATCACGGACTGTCTGGTGAAAAATGCTTCAAGAGAGGCTTCCTTCGTCTGAAAGATTTTAAATTTATCACCAATAATTTCCTTTAAAGTCTGGGTTACTTTTGGTCCTATTGAGTGAAATTCTAAAACTTCATGATAACTAGCTAAGTTAATCTGCCCATCTATGATTTCGAAAAAATTTCTTACGCATTGAGAGCTGGTAAAGGTAAGCTTTATTTTACGGTTTTCGTCGTTAGGTGGCCTATTTGGGCTTGAACTTATCGTTTCAGTAGTGCCACTTTGAGACGCTCGATCAAGGAGGTTCTGTAAGTCAGCTAGAAGCTCTTTAGAAGCTTCTGGCTTGATTGTTTTATAAGCATCTACCTGAGTCACTTTTACAGTGCCTAGGCTCTCTAAATCCTGCGTTAACACATCATCAGCTATACTCGTGCGAGGAATTAAAAGATTCAGGGGTTCTAAAATATTTTCACTCGAAGCTATGTCTCTTAAAAATTCTCTTGAAAAAACTTCAGAATTAAACTCACTTGGGCAGAAATTTACAGGAAAATTAATTTCTTTTTCTATAAACTCTTTAGTCGCTGAGCCAATTACAGCTATTTTCAAGTGTGGTGCTAAGTGAAAAAAATGACCGCCTATTTCTAATAGACGATTAAAAAAGCTTTCCGCCGCTCTGCGGCTCAAAAACACTAACCAATCAAACTCATGATTACGCCTAGTAGCTGCATCTAAAGCTGCATAAGCGTCATCTGGAGCTGTAAAAGCTAAACAAGGAAAGAAGAAACAATCATCAATTCCTTTAGCTTCAAGGATTTTTACAAACTCAGGTGAGTCCTCTTTTGCTCTAGTGATAACTACAGTCACAAAAATCATCCTAGCAACGAAAAGAGTCGCTAGGCATTAAAACTTGTGAATCTTTTCTTTTAACTTCCTAGTTTATAGCCAAAGCCTCTAACTGTTTGAATAATTTTAGGATGATTAGAATCCTGTTCGAGCTTCTGTCTTAACCAGCAGATATGAACATCGACTGTCTTTGTATCACCTTCGAAATCTAAGCCCCAAACCTTTTCAATAAGATCATCTCTTGAATAAATACGCTTAGGATTTTCCATAAATAATCTCAGCATGGAAAATTCTCTTGGTGAAAGGTTTATCTCTTTATCTTTAAGCCATATTCTGTGACTTAAAAGATCTATGATTATTTCACCGAAACGAATCCGTTTTGGCTTTGCAGCAGAAGTTTGTTGAGATCTTCTTAAAGCAGAATTAATTCTAGCTATAAGCTCATCCCAGTTAAAAGGTTTAGTGACGTAATCATCAGCCCCATTTTCTAAGCCTTCAACTATTTCTTCTTTGGCACTTTTACCTGTAACCATGATAACTGGTATAAAGTTCTGAGAGTTTCTAATTTTTTTAAGAACATCTATCCCAGGAAGATCTGGCATGCTCCAGTCTAAAAGAATAATATCTGGTTCTTCTCTTTCATACATCCCTAAAGCTTCTACACCATTATAAGCAGTGCATACATCAAAGCCATTCTCTTTCAAAGAATATGCCATGGGGTCTATAAGATTGACTTCGTCATCTACAAGTAAAATTTTGTAGGCCATAATATATCCTTAATATACCCTATTATTAAGAAGTCTTAAAATATTAAGAGAATTATTTAGTTGTAATTAATATGGACTGCTCGCAAATAAAGAGTTTTTCAAACTTTGCTCGCATTTAATATAAATAGCAGAGCCAATCTCAGTAGTATTAGCCTTGCCGCCAAGGTCTGGAGTTAAAAATCCTTCTGTGATAACTTCTTCTACAGCTTTATCTATAATCTGAGCTTCTTTTTCTTTATCTAAGCTGTATCTAAGCATCATGGAAAGAGAAAGTATCATGGCAATAGGATTAGCAAGACCTTTCCCCATAATATCTGGAGCTGAGCCATGTACTGGCTCATAGAGACCTATTTCACCACCAAGAGATGCACTTGGCAGTAAGCCTATGCTACCCGTAAGCATACTAGCCTCATCTGAAAGAATATCCCCGAAAAGATTAGAAGTTACTATAACGTCGAACTGTTTAGGATTGCGGACTAGCTGCATCGCTGCGTTATCTACATACATATGCGAAAGCTCTACTTCTGGATAAGCCTTAGACACCTCGATTACAGTATCACGCCAAAGCTGAGATACATCAAGTACATTAGATTTATCTACAGAACATAGCCTCTTTCCTCTTTTCATCGCAAATTCAAAAGCTACTTTAGCAATTCTCTCTATTTCATATTTTTCATAGACCATGGTATTAAGTGCTCTAGTACCATCATTCATAGCTGGTTTACCGAAATAAATACCACCAGTCAGTTCACGCACTACAACTAAATCTACACCACTTACTATTTCAGACTTTAATGAAGATAAATCTGCTAAGGCTGGATAAACGAAAGCAGGTCTAATATTAGCGAAGGCACCTAAAAACTTTCTTAAACCAAGCAGACCAGTTTCTGGTCTAAGTTCACGTGCTAGATTGTCATACTGCGGAGCCCCAATTGCGGACATCAATACAGCAGCCACGTCTTTAAGTTTTTCTTGGCTTTCTATCGGGAATGGATTATTATATTTATCAATAGCTTGACCACCTAAATCTACGCTGATGAGCTCATACTCTGGAATTAAAAGCTGTATAAGCTTTTTAGCTTCAGACATAATCTCTGGACCTATTCCATCTCCTTCGATGATGGCGATTTTTTTACTTAAATTCTTCATTTAAGTTATTTTAGCAAGAGATTAATGCTAGTGTTTGGGAACTCTAATCTCTAAATTTTAGTGAGCCTTGTGAGATATGGCATTCTGTCTTTCGCCTAATGAGTCTTGACAAGTCAAGCGTCTAGCCTTTAGAATTACTGATAATCATGAGTTTTATTACATAGAGGTAATAGATATATTCTGGAATCTGATATATGTTTTTAGAATTACCCTTTAGAGGCTCAGCTAAGCCACCTAAAACAGAGTTAACTAATCCTAGGTCTGGAAAAACAGAACCCTCTGGAGCTTCGGGTCCACAGAAAGGCTCTACGAAAGCTCCCACGGAAGCCTCCGAAGGACAAGAAATCCTTTCCCGAGAACAGCTTAAAGAATTATCTGAAAATCCAGATCATGAAGCTGGAGATAATGCTGTTTCTGGTAAAGCTTTAAAATTTACGGAAATACCTAAGCCTTTACAAGATTTTTTGATAAAAAATCTTGGGATAAATACTCCAGAGCTTCAAGATCAAATGATCATTACTGAGCCATCTAAAGTAAACACTGGTAGTGAGTTAACTTCACAATTTATAATTACATTGGCGCCCGAAAGTGCAGCTAAGCTTCTCAAGAAAGGACCTTTACATTTTCTCAGTAAATTAAACCCCTTTAAGAATAAAGCTCTTGATAAAGCAGAGCTTAATAAGCTTGCAGAACAAATACACACAAATACTATTCCTAAAGTTAATCATGAAATAGCTACTGGTAGGGTAACTGTACAGCTTTTAGTTAATTTTAATGAAAATAAAAAGAATACTGAAATCGGTGGACTGGCTCTTAGTCATTCTCCAATAGATTTTATTCATGAGCATCCTAAGACTTTAAAAATCATGGAGCATTTAAAAAAAGAGTTACCTAGACTAGAAAAAAAACTTTTAAGTGATAAAGAGTTAAAACCTGAGTCTAAAGGGTTTGCTGAAACAATGTTAACTGATCTGAACAGCTTTGTAAATCTAAATCCCAACGCACTAGATAGAGAAATAACTACTCATGCTAAAGGCTTTATAGTGCTTGAACATGTTGCTAGAACAAAAAAGGAGAAGGAGCTTGCTGGTAAAGGAGGTCGCGGTGATGGTCGCAAGATAGATGTTACGAATTTTGCCGAGAATCTTATGAAAAGAGATGGAAATTGGGTAATATCCATGCAAGGTCAAAATTTAGAAACTCCTAGTATGCAATGGCGAGGAGTCAATCCCGATAAGCCTAAAGAGGTCATAGATAGAAATCACTCTTTTATCAGCAAATTTCCATATATGGATCCGCGCTTTGCAATGCTCAGTTCGATTTCAGAGATGCTCTTTCATGGTAAGCACCTATCTGAAAAGCAGATCAAGGAGGCTTTAATCGCAAATGTGGAGAGTACCATTAAATACAATTTAGAAAACGAAGCTAAAAGAACTAATGCTAAATAAGGTTATGAATACAGTAAGCTCACTAAGTTCTATTTCGCCGCAGCCTCTTGTTGTTAGATCAAATGGGAATCATGAAAGTCTGCAAATTTCTGTAAAAGATAATTCAAAAACGCCACAGACTGAAGCTCGGCTGCGATCTTAATGCTTCGCATAATGATGTTTTGCTAAAGTCTAATACGGTTATTAAGGTGCAACCACACCAAGATGCTTAATTATAGTCTTGGCCAGCTTCTTCGGATTATGACGAACCAGATTTCCTTTATTTAGAAGGTTTGCTGAAATTACTTTCACTCCTAATTTTTTGAGCTCAAATGAATCTACTTCTACAGGATACTGACCATCAGCTTTGTATTTAGCTAATTGATTTTTATCTGGCTCTGCGTTATTCACCACCACATAGTCTATAATTTTTTGACCTTTTTCTGTATGATCTAAAATAGCTTTTACGTGATCTGAGACTGAATAATTATTCGTTTCACCTGGCTGAGTCATAACATTACAGATATAGATTTTAGGTGCTTTTGACTCATCTATGGCTTGTAAAAGATCAGGTACTAATAAATTCGGTATGACTGATGTATAAAGGCTTCCTGGCCCTAATATAATTAATTCTGCAAGCTTAATCGCTTCTATAACTTGGGGTAAGACTGGTGGGATCGGTTCTTCACAGAAAATCTTTTTAATTTTCCCATCAGCTTTAGGAATATTAGATTCACCACGAACCAGAGAATCATCAGCCATTTTAGCGACTAAAGACATCGGTATGTTACTTACTGGTAAGACTATTCCACGAGTTTTTAAAATATTACAGGCTTGTTTCACTGCGTCAGCCATGTTTCCAGTTCCACCAAGCTCTACTAAAGCAGTTAGGAAAAGGTTTCCGAAGCTGTGATTTTTTAAAGACTCAGCTGCTTCATTATCGAAGCGATACTGAAAGAGTTTAGTAATAATCTCTTCATCGTGAGCTAAAGCAGCTATGCAGTTTCGCATATCACCTGGAGGAACTATATTCATCGACTCTCTTAGCTTGCCACTGCTGCCGCCATCATCGGCGACTGTTACTACAGCTGTGATGTTACTACTATATTCTTTAAGTCCACGCAGCATATTAGAAAGACCAGTTCCACCACCAATGGCTAAAACTTTTAAGCCTCTGCCTTGCATTTGATATCTGTCTAAAGCTTCTAACATAGAACTCTCATCTGGAGCGATAAGTGAGAAGATCTGCTTGTTTGCTCTAAATAGAGCGTATAGAAGTAAAACTGCTCCGAGTGAAATAGCGATAATGCCACTGGTAGTGGGAGGAATGCGATCGGCAATGAACGAAAGTATGTCCCAGAGAAGATTATAGATTATCGTGACTGGGCGAGCTTTAAGTATTAAAGCTAAGCCAAATATAATAACAAGAAAACCAAGACAAGTATAAAGAAGCCACCTTCTAAAACCAGGGAAATAAAATTTTCGCAGTAATTTAGCCAATTTTCTCCTAGATACTCTTAATTCCCTGATAGCGCGGTAAATCTATGTGTTCCACCTCGAAATCAATTTTCTTACCTGTTTCTAAACTAAGTTCTCTATCTTTAAAGGTATTTTGGATATTAGTAAAAATACTTTGGGCAAAATAGACAGAACGATGCTTGCCGCCAGTACACCTAAAAGCAAAGGTAATGTCTTCAACATCAGACCTAGAACTGTTTCTCAGAGCATCTTCTATAAAATCTTTGATTAAATCCTCTATTTTAGAAACTCTCTGTTGAATATCTGGATTTTTATTAAAAAAATCAATAATACCCTCTTCTAAACCATGTAGAGGTCTGAGTTCTTCGATCCAGAAAGGATTATCTAAATCTCGTAAATTAAATAAAAAATCATGAACTGGAGCTTTTTCCCCAACTGCTTCATAATATTTGAATCCATACGAAATAAAGCGAAATTTCAAGTGAGTGTCTAACCTTTTACTATCAATATAACAAGAAGAATGAATACTGTTAGTAAAATCACTAAATTTTTAGAGAGAATAATCAAATGAATTAAACTAAATCTTATGGTGTTTAGTCAGCAAAACCAAAGACAGCTTGGCTTTGAGAAGGAAACTTTAGTGATAAATTACCTTAAAAATTTAGGATATAAAATCCTTGCAAGAAACTGGTATAACTCAAATCGTGGGGAATTAGATATTATTGCGATAGACCCAGAACGCTTTAATGAAAAGTATCTTGTTTTTATAGAAGTTAAATATCGCAAGGATTCTATTGATTACAGCTTAAATGCTTTATCTAAAACTAAACAGAGCAAGCTAAAAAAACTTGCCCTATACTATTGTAAGAAAGAGAATATAAATCCTCTGAATATAAATATCAGCTTTGATTTTATAGCTCTGAATGATGAACAGATCGAACATATTAAAAATATTTTTAGTTATTCTCATTGAGATATTCTTGATGCCACAGCTTTTTGCTTCTAGCTCAAAACTCCTATTCACTGAGCAAAGCGAGCTTTTTAATTTAGACTTTGCTCTGCCAGAAGATAGTACTAATGCTAAATTAAAGAAAAAAGTTAATCTTTCTTTCTATGAAACTAATGTCTCAGAAATACTGGTCATACTTTCTAAAATAGGTGGATTTAATTTAGTTTTTCCGAAGCATCTTGAAACCAAGATCTCGATTAATCTTCAAGACATAGATGTTAGCTCAGCGATAGACGATATTTTAGATATGGCGAAGTTACAGAAAACCTTTAGCCAGAATACTTTACGTGTATCTAAGGAAGATTTATCGGCTTTGGATTTTAAGGTTATTAAACTAATGTATGCAAGACCAGAGAAGGTCTCAGAGCTTCTTAACCAAAGACTTTTTAAGCAGATGCTCATTAGCCAGAATAGTAAATTACCTAAGCCCTATGCTTTCGTAAACCCTAGCTCGAATGATCTTATAATTGCAGCGAATAGAAGTCAGATGATTAGTGCGGAAAATTTTATTAGAAAGATAGATATTAAAGGCGTAAAGCAGGAATTAATTATTGAAATTTATCAAGTTAATTATAGTCAAGATAAATCAGAGCTTTTAATCTTGCAGAAATTTGTAAAACCAGCAGAGCTAACGAGTATCCCATTTGAAAAGATTTATAGCAGAGAGTTTCAAGCTTTAGAAAATAATTTAAAGCTAATTCTAAAGGAAAATATCCCGCTTAAATCATTTCCGCTACTCTATAGTTTAAAGGGTGGAAATCTAATTGTAGAGAAGATCTCAGAGCGTAAATATACTGTTGAGCTGCGTAATACTGTTTTGGAGCTTGATTCTAGTTCAGTCGTTGCTTATTTGGATTTAGCTAAGAATATCTTTGCTGCAAATGCTTATAATAATTCGATGAAAAATAAAGTAGTACTTTTGTTAATTAAATTGGGTTAATTAAGCTTATGCCTCTTAACCAGTCTTGAAGACTTTGTATTCAGCCTTGGGCTGCTAAAGAAGAACCAGTATTTCTGTTGTCTGGGGCTATCATGGCTCTGTCTAAATAATCTTTAAAAGCACTAGGATTACTTCTATAAGTTTGAGCTGTACTACCATCGATTCGCTGAATCGTAGACAATATATTGGTTGGATATCCAAAGGGTAAAAATCCAGCTGTACCAAGTCCATAGCTCATAATTAATATATTACTTTAAATTGCTTCATTATTCTATTTTCTACTAGAGACCTTTGCATGATGTGCAGTTTCAATGCTCAGGAAGGCACAAACGCAGAAAATGGAGTTGTTTTGCGAGACTCTATTACTAAAAAGAGCTACTCTATATCTTTTGACATAAATTCTTAGTCATAAGAATTTTAGGTTTAAGGACTATCTTTATATCGTGATGCAGAGGGTCTAGATCATTATCCACATGATCAAAATATTCGATCATGTCAGCTATCAATTTTTTAATATTAATGGGCTTAGTTAAACTACTAAAGGGCAGCAGCTTTTTAATCGCAGAACGGTAAATTCTTTTAGCTCCATCTTTTTTATTTTGTTTAATAAGCTCGAAGACAGCACAAGTCTGTAACAGGGCTTGATAAAAATATTTACGATTACATGACTGGGAGCTTTTCCAGAGTTCGTGGAGTATATTATAAGCTTGATTAAATTTCTGTTTATTAAAACTCTCTACTGCTTTAGAAAAATCTAATTCCAAGATCTCTTTACGAAAAAGATTCTTTAGCATAAGACTATTGTGGTTAATAAATTCTTTAAATTGCATAACTGAGAAACTTTCTCAATTACCATCTTAGCATTTATTAAGAAATTGTGGATTTTATTAATGTGATTTAAAGCTTAACTGAAACTATACTTATATTATTTTGGTTAGCGTAAGCGATAGTTTCTTTTTGATTCACGAAGAAGGTTTCATTAGCCTCGAAAGCGATAAAGCCATTTTTTTGAATGGCTTTAACTGTACCTAAACCTACAGTAGGTACATCGAAACGTTGATCTTGATTCGGTTTTGCTACTTTACATACGAAAATGTCTTTATTCTTATCCCAGAAAGTTTTTAATTTTTTAGCACGCTGAATACATTTATCAGTACCTTCTATCGCTTCTATAGCATAGATACTGCGATTTGAGATTACTGCTGTCTGACCTATATCTTCAGCTGCGATGCTTTTAGCTATTTTAAGACCATAGTTGATTTCTGCCCACTCATCTTCAGTAGGACTGCGTTTCGTGAAAATCTGTGCTGCTGGAAATAAAGAACGTAAATATTTAGTCTGGTCTAGTATCTCTAAGCCATGCTCCTGCTCTAGATATTTAGCGAGTCTAAGCTGAATAGAATCATCACTAAAATCACTGAATTCCTTTAGGCGACTGAGAAGTTTTAAATCTAATTTATGTAAGTTTTTAAAAAAATCGAGTTTAAGGACTTTCCCGATAAAGAGAATTTTTTTTACTTCTAGCTTTTTAGCTAGATCTAAAATTTTTAGTATCTCTACAGGACTGTATTTATAAGTTTCATATTCATCGTTAAGAATTTTATAAGCAGAATCTGTTAGGGCGCAGCATATGACGTGAAAGCCTTTCTCGGTTAGGGCTTGAGCTGCTAAGTGGGGGAGCTCGCCGTAGCCTGCGATTAAGCCGACTTTTTCTTTGTTGGGGTTGTTGAGGTTCATGATTGTTGTGAATTTATTAAGTCGTTCATTAGCTACCTAAATTAATTCTAATCTATTCTTTTATGACTTCCTCAAGTTCGCTTGCGATAAGTGATTCAAGGGCTAAGAAGTTTTTTCTTTTAAACACAAGATTCACCCTGTATCGGAATTTCCGAATCCTCAACCTCAAACCATTTTAAAACACTAGCCCCAATATCCGCGAAACTATTTCTAGTACCTAAATCTCTAGGAGTCAAACCTTTAGCGTAAAGTAGCAGAGGTACGTATTCACGAGTATGATCGGTACCTGCTGCTGTTGGGTCACAGCCATGATCTGCCGAAATTAATAAAAGATCATCTTCTGTAAGTAGTTCTAAGATTTTAGTGAGCCTGATATCTATATTCTCTAATGCTTGAGCGAAGCCGTCTGGGTCTCGTCTATGACCATAATTAGCATCAGTCTCGACTAAATTTATAAAGAGTAATTCTTTTTCGCTATTCAGTATTCGATCTATGTTCTTTACTCCCGCTCCAGAAAAGGAACTTGAACGTATTAATTCAGACTCATGGTTCGTGTAATTTCCTTTAATAATATCTGTCAGCTTTTCTAAACCATCTATATTATTTTTAGTATGAATATTAAAAGGCACTCCCACACCAGCGAATATATCTTGGATTTTACCGAAGCCGATTACTGGAATATCTTTTTCGCCAAGCGTCTCTAAAATGCTCTTACCATGAGGTAATACAGCATAGTCATGTCTTTTATCATTCTGTCTAATGAATTTAAGCTCACTATTTTTATCGGGATTATCAGTAAATGGTCTAGCGATGATTCTAGCCACCTCATGTTCACCACGCATTATTTCTCTTGCTGCTTTGCACCACTCATAGAGAGTCTCCAAAGGAACTACAGAGCTGTGCGTGGCTATCTGCAAGACTGAATCTGCACTGGTGTAGATAATAGGGTAGCCAGTGCTAATATGCTCTTCGCCATAGTCTTTTAAAAGCTCAGTGCCACTATATGGCAGATTACAGAGTATGCTCTTGACACTGAAGGCAGTTTTTAATTTTTCAATAATTTCAGACGGAAAGCCGTTTGGATAGTAAGGGAAGGCGTTAGTTGTTTTAATGCCGGCCATTTCCCAGTGACCAGTTATTGTGTCTTTAGCTTTATTTAGCTCTGCCATTTTTCCAAAACTAGCTATTGGCTGGGCTTCTGGGCTGAAGCCCTCTATAGGGCTAATATTCCCTAGGCCGAGTTTTCTTAGAGTAGGAATATTAATTCCTCTTTTAGATTTTAAACAGTGTAAAACCGTACTAGTAAAGGTGTTCGATTCTTTTTCTTCATCAAATTCTTTAAAATCTGGCATTGAACCAATGCCTAGTGCATCAATAATAAAAATAATTGCTCTTTTCTTAAGCTTTTTCATAGGTTTTTCTACTGGTTATATTTTAGCAGCCTATGATACTATAGTTTTTCTGGACGGGCCTTTAGCTCAGTTGGTTAGAGCGCACGCTTGATAAGCGTGAGGTCCCGTGTTCAAGTCACGGAAGGCCCACCATCTCTTTATTTCACTAAATCATTGAATTGCTCATAAGCTTGTGAGTTTAATGTCGAGGCGGCTGAAAACGCGGAAATTTGGATTTCGTTACACGCTCAATATTGAGCTGTTGTGATCATGGTCTATAATTAGAGGATTCTCGTTACTTAGTTTAGAAAATCTTATTAAATGCTAATTATCTCTGATGAATTAATTGAAAACTCGCGCTTTGCTTATATAGTCTTTGAAACTGCTCAGAGTTCAGATTCTATTGAGCTAGAGTTTGCTAACCCTGCGGCTAGAAAGCTTTTAAATTTTGAGCGTTTAAATAATTCTTCATTAACTTATTTGGCTGATTCTAATCCTTCTATAAAGCAGCTTGAGCAACTTTTAGACAAATTTAAAGCATCTGAGTCTGGCTATAAAAGATATACAGTAAGGCTTGCTGGTGATTTTTATACTACTCATTTTACTCAGCTTTCACATAGGCGTGTGCTTTTAGAGATGGTAAAAGAGTTTGAGCATGATTTAAGTGAGACGACACATGAGCTTAAAAGACCTATACAGAATATAAAAACTTTGACTGAGACGCTTTTGCGTGGTGCTAAGGATGATGCTTTAATGTGTAGTAAGTTCTTGAATAGTATTAATGACGAAGTAGATCGCCTAGGTGATATGGTGCAGAATTTACTTAAATTAAGTTCTATTGATACTGTTGAGGGAGCGGTTTTTTTCGCAAATGTAAATTTGAAAGATATTACTTTAAATGAACTTGAAAATATAAAAGAAAAAGCTGAGCTTAATGCTCTTAACTTAGATTTTAATTGTGATAAATCTGTAAACCTTTTCTGTGATAAGGATTTAGCCTCCCATTTGATTGCTAATTTATTGGATAATGCGGTGAAATATAATGTAGGAGGAGGTTCTATCGTTATAAATTTAGATGATAAGGCTTTAAGAATTATTAATACTACTAATGCTCTTAAGGAAGCTGATTTAACTAAACTTTTTAATAAGTTTTATCGCAGCCAAAATTCTAATGGTATTAAAGGCAGTGGTTTGGGGCTCGCTATAGTGCAGAAGATTGTGGATGTTCATGGTTGGAAGCTTTCAGCTAGCTTACTTGCTGAGAGTCAGTTTGAGATTGCTGTTGATTTCTAAGTGTAGTTTTATTTTTTGTGTTTTAAATGTTTTCAGTGCTTTGTAAAGCCTTTAAATGGCGAATCGTGTCTCAGATTTTCTAATGATAATTACGTCCTAATGCTGTAAGTCCGATAATATTTTCGGCTCGAACTCCTTTATTTATCAAGATTTTTCCTAACTCATTGATGGTAGTTCCAGTAGTTACTATGTCATCTATAATTAATATATTTTTATACTGCCCGCGAACTTCAATTTCTGCGTTTTCGTCGTCCTCTTCTGCGTTTTTGTTGATCCTAAAAGCATCCTCTAATTCACGCTTCCTTTCTGAGGCTGATTTATCATGCAATTTTTTTGTATTTTTTATACGATAAAAAAGTTCTGGAATGAATTTTATATTTTTCTTGCAACGCAGTGGAGTAGCAGTTTTTAAAAATTTATAAAAGTATTTTGCTAATAGAAAAGCTTGATTATATTTTCTACCTGGAAAGCAAGGCACACAGCAGATAATTAGGGAGCAGTTTTGCGACTGTTGCTGAACTCCAAATTTTGCATTTTTGTCGTCATCTTTGTCGTCATCTTTTTCATTTCCACTAGCCATGAAAACAGTTCTGTAAAAGCTTTCTAAATATTTACTGAAAAGAAAACAGAGTTCTGGTTTTTTATATTTAAAATCCAGCATCTGTTCTCGATTGAATTTTAGCTGCTCTTCTATGTCTAAGGCATTCTCGAGCAGTACTTCTTCGATAAGTGATTCTTGGTATAGGCTAGAGAAAAAAATTTTTATGCCATTATCACTAATTTTAAGTCCAGTATTTTTAGTAAGTAATGAGTTCTCTAAACAGTTTTCACAGATTATATCCTGAGTGTTATCTATAAATTTTTGATTGCATCTACGGCAGATGCAAGAGCTGAAAAGATTTAAAAACCTATGACAGATTAATTTTAGATCTAGCTTAAGTTCAAGTACATAATTAGACATTGAGTTTTTGAGTATAAAGTAATTTTATTGATCAGAAAATTTTCATGTGGGTGTCACTGATTTGTTTTTTGGGAAAAATGACCCCTTAAAAATTTTTGTAAAGTTTGCGAAGCTGATTCAAATGATACTTACAAAAGAGTCATTAAAATACAGAGCAGAGGTACTTAAATATATTGGTTTTGCATTTATGAGTCCCTTCTCCGCCAGTGTTTTTATGATTCTAACTGCTTATGATGAAGGTGTTAGTAGGTTTAAATTAGCTGTTTTTATCATTAGTTGTGTATTATTCATTCTAGGTATAAAATGTGTCCTTAGAGGCATTGATATTTTAGAACTATATTCTATTAAGGAAAATTTAAATGAATTTTAGTATTCCCCCTGATCTTATTTTGCTTATCTGTATAGTTCCTGCACTGATAGCTTTTTATGTTATCTATACTAAAGTAGGTCTGGTTGATTTAAAAAAGAAGAAGTAGATTACTTGATCTTACTTACAAAATAATCCCTACGGTGCTTTAATGAAGGAATTTTATTTCTAGCATCCTCTACTAATGCTAAATCTAGCTCTGCCATAATAAACCCAGTTCCAGATTCCTTCTCTGCTATTACTTCTCCCCATGGATTAACGATTAAAGAATGCCCATAGGTCTCTCTGCCATCTTCATGGCTTCCATTCTGTGCTGCTGCTAAAATAAAGCAGCCCGTCTCTATCGCTCTAGCTTTTAAAAGTGTGTGCCAGTGTGCTTTTCCTGTAGGAACTGTAAAAGCTGCTGGAACGCTTATAATTTCAGCACCATTTAAAGCTAGATCCCTAAATAATTCTGGAAATCTTAGATCGTAACAAATACTTAAGCCTAAATAATATGCTTCTTCTTCAATGATAACGGCTTTATCTCCAGTTTGAAAATTTTTAGACTCCTTGTAAACCTCTCCAGCTGCTAGTTGTACATCAAACATGTGTATCTTGTCGTAATGGGCGGCGATTTTGCCGTTATGAGTTATAAAGTAACTTCTGTTTGCACATTTTTGTGCAGAAATTTTAATTGGAATAGAACCGATTACTAGATCTATATGAAGCTCTGCTGCGAGCTTTGAGAAAATAGCTAAAGAAATATCCTCATCTTCTGTTTTGACTTTCTCGAATAAACCTTCGCTATTGCGTTCTAGTAAAGTAGTCATCTCTGGCGTAATAATCAGTTCAGCACCTTGTTTGGCTGCTTTGGTGATAAGAGATATCGCTGATTTGATGTTTATCTCTACGTCTGTAGAGCTGCACATTTGTATACAAGCGGCTTTAATGGTTTTTTTGTTCATTTTTAATACCTTTCACGAAATTCAATTTCTGCATTAAGGTCTGCATTTTTTTCGCCACTCATTATAATCATCAGCAGTGTTAAAGCTAATTCCTGTATTTAAAGCTTTAAAATGTTCTTTGGCACAAGCTATTTTAGCTCTTTCCAAGCCTTTTAAATCTAAATCAAGATTATCAAGTTTACCCTTAGTCTCCACAATAAAGTATAATTTCTCCTCACTATTATAATTTAAAAGTATTAACCAGTCTGGGTTGTAAGTGCCAACTGGAGTATTAATCTTAAACCAATCTGGTATTTTTGCGAATAGCTTTATCTCTTCATCGTTCATTAAACTTTTTGCAAATTTAGATTCTATGCCAGAATCGTATTTAACGTAATTATGTAAACAGTTTCCATATCTAGCTTCTATGGCATTTTTGTTTAGATAAGCTATTATATTTTTCTCATCATCCTCTTCAAATAATTTCTGAGACCAGTATTCATCACCTATCCTTTCATATTTAATACCATTTGCATTATTAACTATGCCTCTCTTCACATCATTAAGTGCTTTAACTATCTGCTGAATAAATTCATTAGGATTAATTTTAAATTCATCTAAACGCTTAGATTCTATTAACAGATCAATGATTGATGATTTTTTTAATCTTGTCGCCGCTTCGATTTCAGAAATTAAATCTGGTAAATTGCCTTGATGATATTCACTGACATAAAATTCTCTAGTGAGTTTAGGGTCATTATGGCTTATTCCTTTCTGCTCAATCTGTAAGTCCACCCACCTAGCTATAATAGGCGTTTCTTTAATCTTTGGCATATTCTTTATAGCTTCTTTACAGTTATTTAAAAATTTTTCTTCATCAAAGTTAAACCTGTAAACAGTTTTATATTTAATTTTGTCCCACAAGTCTTTAAAATCTTCATTTAAATAGATCTGTCTATTAAGTTTTACTTGAACTTTTTCATTAGCATTTGCGATAGGTAAAGATTTTTGAGTAGATTCTATTCTGTCTATAATTAGCTCGGCATAAGCTTTAAACTCATCAGGCAATTCTATGATTTTATTTGCTATGGCTTGTTTAAATTCTGCACTAGGTTTCCCATTTTTATCAATTAGTTTTTTCTCTTTGAAAAAAGATACTATTTTTAAAGAATCAGAGTAGCTTAGAGAGTGACTTTCACCATTTAGATTCAGGCTTAAATGTTCAAATAATCTATTTTCTATAACCCCAAACTTAGTATTAGTATCTTCTTCAAGTTCCTTCTGAAGAGTTTTAGCGAAATCTTCATAGCTTTCATTCGCTACTACTGTTAGTACGTTTACATTTCTATCTTTAATTCTTTCACCAGCTTGATTTACAGCGAGCCTGAGTCCTCTACCTATTTTCTGGCGTTTAGTTAGGGTATTTTTATTAGAAATCAAAGTGCAGATCTGGAAAACATTAGGATTATCCCAGCCCTCTTTTAGAGCGGAGTGTGAGAATATAAATCTCACGTGAGCATCTTTATCATTAGGGTCTATAGTTAATAATTTCTCTTTATTTTTCATAATGAGATCATAAGTACTTTCATCATCCTTAGTGTCTCCCTTAGTATCTTTGAATCCTTTTTTATCTTGTGAAAAATAGCCTCGATGGACTTTATCTGTGTCATCTGTTAGTGCAAAAGCCTTTAACTGTTTTTCGTAATCATTATGTTCGGTAAACAGCTCTCTTATAGCGGGTTTATTTATAAGCTTTAAATATTCTTCTTGAAAAAGCTTTATATATTCACCATTAGAAGCGTCTTCTGAACGATATTTTTTTACTTCATCTATGAAAATTAATGATAGAACTTTAATACCTTGCTTAAGTAAAACGGCTTCTTTCTTTAAATGAGTTTCTATAGTGGCATTAATCTGTACTCTAACGCTGTCTAGGTCTTCTTTCTGCTGAACACCTTTTCTGATAACATCTTTCTCATTAATGACGATAAACTCATTATCTGTTTGAGTGCAGATGTCGGTTATAAAAAGATTTTTATACTCTGAGTTTTCTTGGCTTAAAGTAAAGAGACTATTTCGCTTATGATTATTTACGGTTATAGTTTTAGTCTCTTTAGCAGCAGTTTTAGAGTTTAAAACATTAATTTTAAGCTTCGCTGAAAAACCATTTTTAGCAGATGTGCTTATAAGCTCAACTGGAGCTTCTTTTCTACCATCACCGCTAATAGATAGAACCTCTATGCCTTTTACTAAGCCAGTGTTATAGGCTTCTATGGGTCCTAAACGATAAATTAAATTATAAGTCTCGCGGTGAGTCGCTGAATAACGCAGTATAAATAAAGGATTTAGTGACTTAATCGAATTCTGAGATTTCTCTGTATTATCCACTGACTGCGGCTCGTCTATGATAACTACTGGCCTAGTGTCTCTGATAAATTCTAGAGGTTTTCTATCGTCGAATTTATCATATTCTTGATTAATAATATTAGTATCTTTATTAAAAGAAGCGATATTAATAATCATAATTTCTATATTGTTACTAGTCGCAAACTGTTTTACTGACTGAAGATTAGAGGAGCTATAGCTAAAAGCATTATAGCTAGACTGCGGGTAAAGTGCTTTAAAGTGATCCCTCGTAATATCTAATGATTTCTTCACGCCCTCTTTAATCGCGATACTGGGTACTACTATAATGAATTTACTGAAACCATATCTAGCATTAAGTTCTAGTATGCTGCGAGTGTAGACATAAGTCTTTCCTGTCCCAGTCTCCATTTCTATAGAGAAGTTCGGGATGTCATAAGTATTATCGAAAAGTTTAGAACTTCTATCTAAAGAGTTTTTATCCTGAACTTTTAAAGTGTTTTTATAAATATCATCAGGGATAAGATCTAATCTGTTAGCATAACCTAGATCTGTTACAGTGCCAATAAGCTCTCTAGAAGAGCTTATAAAACTAAAATGAGATACTCCCCTCTCTGCACCAGTAAATAAATCTAAAACAGACTGTATCGCTTTTTCTTGGTATTCCTGATGTGCGTCAAAGACGAGTTTTAACATTTTTAATTTCCTTCTTTATCTAATTCTGCGATAAGAAACTTATTACGAGCGAGTTCTAGGGATTTATGTAATTTTTCTTGAAGTAGCTTTTTTTCTGGAAGTTGGGTTATATATTCAGCTACTTTAATATTAGTCTGATCTAGCTGTAATAACTCTATATGCTCTTCATTTTTACCAGCACATAAAATCAAGCCTATAGGCGAGTTTTCACCCTCTAGCATTTCATATTTTTCTAGATATCTAAGGTAAAGTTCCATCTGCCCTTTATATGCTGCTTCGAATTCACCTAATTTCAAATCAATAACTACTAAAGATTTTAATCTGCGATGGTAGAAAAGTAGGTCAATATAGTAATCACGAGAATCTATGCTAATTCTTTTTTGTCTAGCGAGAAATGCAAAATCACTGCCTAATTCTGAGATAAATCTCTGAAGCTCTGCGATGATAGCTGATTCTAAATCTTTCTCAGAATAAGTGTTTTGTAAGCCTAAAAAATCTAAAAAATAAGGATCTCTAAATACTAGATCAGCAGAGAGATTAGCTTCACTTTTTAAAGCCCTAATATCGTTCTCTATAGTTTTTTCAGGCTTTTTCGATATAGCTGTTCTTTCATAGAGCATAGAGTCTATCCTCTCTTTAAGCTGCCTTACGCTCCAGCCTTCGATTTGGCAGATTTCTATATAGAAGTCTCGTTTTAATGACTCTTTAATGCTAATAAGCTTAGTGAAATGTGACCATGATAATTGTCGTGACAGTGTTGAGACAATTGTAAAATTAGGAAAAATAGAAGAAAACTGTATCATTCTTCTAAGATTTTTTTCTGAAAATGAATTTCCATACTCCAAGGTAAGTCTCTGAGCTATTTCTTTTATAATAAACTGGCCGTACTCCGCCCTCTTTTCTTGAAGAATCTCCGTATTAATTCGCTCCCCTATTTTCCAGTAAAGTAAAGTTATCTCAGAATTAATAGTCCTAGCGACATTTTCACGTGAAGAATCGATGATCTTCTTTAAATCACTGAATAATACTTTATCTTCTAATAAACCAGTCATAGTAATATTCTCACATACACTAAACTACTCTTAAAAACTTTACGTGATTACGCTTTAAAGTTTCTTCAGCGTTAAGCTTAGTAAGGTTATCCTTAAATACATCATCGGATAATACTATAGTTTCAGTCTCTGAGCTTAACCTAGCCATTTCTTCTATAATATCTAAAGAAAGATTTTTATCGAAGCAGGCTAAAATATAATGCCCAGCTAAGGAGTAGATTTTTTTACCTTTAATCTCTATTTCCTCTACAGGTAAACTTATATCTATACCTAGCTTTAAAAGCACTTCATAGAAAGCATCTTCAGAACTGCTAGAACCCATAATGGTATTTTTCATCTCTGAGAGAGTTTGAGTAAGATCACTAGTATTGGTATTCCAAGCGGTAAAGTTAGATTCATCTAATTTAAAAACTTTAAAGCCGATATCTAAATTTTCTATCCCTTCTTTATCTTTAAATTCTTCTTTTATTTTCTCTCCTGCTCTTCTGATGCGTTCTTTGCCGATTTCGGTTATTGTCTCATAGCCTGCTTTTCTAGCTTCGTGATCTTCTGGGGTTTTTTCAGGTAGCTGTACCATTATATATCTGCGATTACCGCCGTCTTCTGCATTGAGTTTCATGACGGCGTGGGCTGTAGTGGCGGAGCCAGAGAAGAAGTCTAGGATGAGGTCATTGTGATCTAATCCTAGGCTTAAAGCATGTTTTATTAAAGCTAAGGGTTTTGGATAAGAAAACAGCTTATCTTCAAAAATCATTTTTATATCATCATTGCCAGTCTCTGTTCTACCAAAACGACTATCGATTAATAAACTTTTGGGAACTACAGCATCTTGTCTGTAATATTTCGTATAAACCTTACCGTCTTTAAAAACAAGTTTATCAAATTCTTTTTCAACTTTTTTCTTACTCCACCTCCAGCGAAATTTTTTCTCTTTCTCTTTATTTCTAGGATAATAGCTATTCCCATCTAAATCTTTTATTTCAAAGTCTAAACTTTCAATATATCCGAGTGAGCTTTTATCTAATGTAACTAATCCATATCGCCCGCAATCGTCTTCAAAAGGATATAATTTATCATCTAATTGGTGTTCTGCATCTCCATTTAACCGACAAACTGATATATTTTTGCCATACAGTAACAAATACTCATGCTCTAGAACCACTAAATTGGAGTCGTTACTACCACCCTGTTTTTTCTTCCATACAAACTGGGTAATAAAATTACCCCCCCCCGAATATGTCATCACAAATCTTTCTCAGATTATGAACCTCATGATCATCTATAGAAATAAATATCACTCCATCATCCTTAAGTAGATTGCGAGCAAGCTTCAGGCG
>JAGWWP010000092.1 GCA_018970325.1 Cyanobacteria bacterium REEB446
ATCTGCATAGTGTCTTTATAAGCTATTCCTAGATTATAGTGAGCATCAACATGCTTAGGATTCAGCTCTATGGCTTTAAAATAACATTTCATCGCTTCAAAAACTTTATTCTGACGCTTTAAAGCGAATCCCAGATTGTTATAGGTATCTGCACTCTTAGGGTTTATGACTAATGCTTTCTTATAACAGTCAACGGCTTTATCTAGTTGATTTTTTTGTGAATAAGCAACACCTAAATTACAGTTATATGCAGAAGATTCTGGATTTATAGAAAATAAGCTGAGATAGCATTCTTCTAAGGCATCATAGTCTTTTAATTGGTACAATGCAAGACCTAGATCTAAAAGATATTTTTCTTCGACATTAATTTTTATAGCTGCATTAAAATATTCTGCTGCGATTTTATAGTTTTTAGATCTATAAGCTATAAGCCCTAAGTAGTACCAAGCTTCCGCTGTATCAGGCTCTTTTTTTACACATTCCCTAAATAAAGTTTCAGCCTCCACATCATTTCCCGTGTTATAGGATTGAATAGCTTTATCTAGTTTTATTTTCACTTTGCTGTCAAGAGTATTCATTGATTGGCTTTCACTTTAGTTTTTTATCTAATGCTTTGAATACTCTTGACATTATTTCATGCTTTCCTGCTCCCAATACGGGTCTAAAGAGTCTTGCGTTTTTATACCATATAGTAAGGTCTTCCTCTTGTCCCCAACGCCATTCAGGTCTTTCTGATAATATGATCCAGACTTCTTTCCCAAGTGCGCCAGCAAGGTGAGCAACGGAGCTATCAACAGAGATAACTAAATCAAGATTTTCAATAGCAGCAGCAGTATCTGAAAAATCATTAAACTCATTACCAAGATTCACAATTTTGTATTCACTAGGTAGTTCATCTAATTGTTCAGAGCCGAAACCTTTTTGTATGGAATAAACCGCTACATTATCATAGCTAAATAGAGGATAAAAATATTTCAAGGCGAGTGAGCGCTTATCATCGTCAGGGTACACCTTATTGCCTTGCCAAAATATCCCTATTTTATACTGCTCATTGTTGAAAAACTTCTTTTGATACTTATTAATCTTTCTCTTATTTACATGCAAGTACTTACTCGCAGGGATATTGTATTCGTTAACCTTTAAATAATAAGCTAAACTAAGTAGCGGTATATAGTAATCGAAATCTAATGTCTTTTCATCAAGATCAGTATCAATAATTTCTACGCCTAATAATTTGCTTTCTTCAAATAAACTTATCAATTCTGGCCTACTCTTAAACAAGACTCGGCTAGCACCTAATTTCTTTAAATAAGGTAAAAATCTTGAAAATTGAATAATGTCGCCAAATCCCTGTTCAGGCAAAACATAAATGCTTTTACCTTCTAGAGATTGACCATTCCATTGTGGCTTTAGGAGAGGACTCATTATTTTGTTAATCTCTTGAACGGTAATACGCTGTTCATAAGCTTTCCAGCCCGCTTCGAAATCTCTATCTAAAAGTAGAGCAATTGCTAAATTTAAATATACGTCAGTATATTGAGGATTTAATTCAACAACTTTCCTATAGCATTTAATCGACTCCTTAATCTGCATAGTGTCTTTATAAGCTATTCCTAGATTATAGTGAGCATCAACATGCTTAGGATTCAGCTCTATGGCTTTAAAATAACATTTCATCGCTTCAAAAACTTTATTCTGACGCTTTAAAGCGAATCCCAGATTGT
>JAGWWP010000093.1 GCA_018970325.1 Cyanobacteria bacterium REEB446
CAGAGCTTAGTAAGTATGAAGGCGTTAGAGGATTAAGACTAGAGCTAAAGCAGATTACTAAGATGCTGAGGATTTTAAATAAGGTGAATTGAATTTCAAGAAGAATAATATGAACAGTCCTGTTAGATGAATATCTTATAAAGCTTAAGTCTATAGAGAATTTCAGATTTTAAAACCATGGGGGTAGGGTGGGGAATGGTTTCTGAAGCTTAATCTAGTTTAAAGGGGATTACGCAGAAAATGACTACTCGAAAATCAACAAATCCCTAGGCTAGTGTATCTAAAAATAGAGTATGCTAGAGTGAATATCTAATATGGCATTAAATTTTATTTACGGTTTATTCAGTAAATTATTTAATTTAAATAAATATGAGCGTTATAAGAAGGCTGCTGAATTGGGTGATACTGAGGGGATGCTTGCTCTAGGGGATATGTACCATACTGGAGACTGTGTACCTCAAAGCTACACAGATGCTCTCAAATGGTATAGAAAGGCTGCTGAGTTAGGTAACGCTAATGCAATGTTTAATTTAGGAGTTATGTATCGTAACGGGAACGGTGTATCTCAAGATTATGCGTATGCTTTAACATGGTGGAAAAAAGCTGCTGAATTAAATAATAGTAATGCACTTAATAATATCGGATCTATTTATTCTATTGGAGAGGGTATTGAGAAAGATTACCTAGAAGCTTTAAAGTGGTACAAAAAGGCCGCTGAGTTAGGTAATGCTAATGCAATGTTTAATTTAGGAAATGTTTATGTTAATGGAGACGGTGTACCTCAAAGCTACACAGATGCTCTCAAATGGTATAGAAAGGCTGCTGAGTTAGGTGACGTTGTCGCAATGCTTCATTTAGGAGTTATGTATCGTAACGGGAACGGTGTATCTCAAGATTACCTAGAAGCTTTAAAGTGGTACAAAAAGGCTGCTGAATTAGGTAACGCTAGTGCAATGTTTAATTTAGGAACTATCTATGGTACGGGTAAGGGTGTACCTCGAAATCATATAGAGGCTTTAAAATGGTGGAGAAAAGCTGCTGAATTAGGTGATACTGCTGCAATAAAATGTTTAAATGATCTTTCCACTAGAACTGGCAATCCCTTATTCAGCGCTTAACCAGTAAATTTATACTAAGGAGATGATACTTAAATGATTTTATTTAGATTTTTTGCAATTTTAGTTTATTTTTTATTTGTTTATTTTCCTATTAATTCTTCACAGTCAAGCGTGAAAGTGAAATCAGCATTTAAAGATGATACGGTCTACCGAATAAATTTCTCTTCTAGTCCTGGTGTCCCAGGTTATTATTGTTCTCCAAAAGTTGTGACGCTAGGTAATTTGAGTTTTCTTTCAGTAATTGATAATAAACCATTACTAATTAATCTTAGTACGGTTAGTTCTATCACAGAAGATCGGGCAGGTTGCCAAGGTGATTAATTACAGAATCACATTGTTTCAAATCTTTGCTGACGATTCTAGACTAAATCTTTGATCTCTTATGAGAGCATTTTTAAATAGCAAGACCTGTAAATTTTATACTAATGTTAAGCCTATTCTCCTTACCCTTTTTATTACTAGCTCTGTTCTTACCTTTCCCTTATGCCTACTACACTCTACTAAGATTTTTAGTAACTGCTAATTCTTTATGGCTATTACAGAAGATCTCAGTAAGTGAGGCTCATAGATTTACTCTTCTCGCAAT